>NZ_JALFGV010000156.1:0-21342 GCF_022777125.1 Lawsonibacter sp. | reverse complement strand
CCACAAGCATACTTCAATCTGACTCAAGCATACGGCATTACGCTTTCCATGTCAAGGAAAGGCAACCCATATGATAATGCCATGGCGGAAAATCTCTTCTCCATTCTTAAAACAGAGTGCATTTACCGCCGCAAACCGGCGGCTTTCTCTGAAGCCAACGAGAGGATTGACCGCTATATCCACTTCTACAACCATGAGCACATTCAGCTAAAGACTGGAGAGGCGCCGCTTGCGCGTCGCCTCTCCACATAAAACTCAATAGTTCCTGCCAGGGTCCCTTTTTGTACGGTCCGCACAACCTGGGGCAGTTCATGACAAGGCCGCTTTGGGCCGCTTCTTTTGTTTGGAGCGACGGAGGAGCGATTTCCTGCAGACCGATGGTATAGCGGGCGGCTTGGCCGCATATACATGTCCTGAACTCAAAAAGCGTTACAGAAGGGAAGGGCGCCGGTATGGAAACGACCTATCGGGAGTGGGAAAAGAAGCGGCAGGAGCAGAGCCGTGGACGCAGAGCGGCATCCCGGCGGAAAAGCGGCGGAAAAACGGTACTGGGCACGCGAGAGAGACGGAGGTTACTGCAGCTTGTGGTCTGCGTGGTACTGTTCCTCGTGGTCTTCATTGGAAAGGGCGTGTTTCCGGATAAGGTGGAGGCGGTGCGGGAGCAGCTTTTGAGCACGCTGCATTCGGACACGGATTTCCGGGCTGCCTTTGTCAGCTTGGGCCGCTCCATCTCAGAGGGGGAGCCGGTATTGGATACCCTGGGCGAGTTGTGGGTAGATGTGTTTGGCGGCGGGACGGTGACCGTCTCCGGCGGACTGACGCTGGAGCAGGCGCCTACGCTTCAGGCGCAGAATGCCTTTCTCAGCGGATATCCGCAGCGTGTCACGCCGGTATCCCACTGGCTGAACGGCGGCGGAATACAGTCGGAGCCGGGAGAGCCGGTGCCCATGCAGCCCTCCCCCAGTCCGGAGCCAACGCCCACCCCGGAGCCGGCGGTTGAGCACATGGCCTATGACGGCCCTGCGCTTCCGGACAATGCGACGATGGATAAATACAATTTAAAGGTACTCGGGGTGACCGAGACGGTCACCCCGGCACTGGGGTGGATCTCCTCTGATTTCGGCTGGAGGGAACACCCGGTGGATGGAGGCGAGAAGTTTCACAACGGCGTGGATCTGGGGGTGAACAGCGGAACGGATGTGCTGGCGTTTGCGGACGGGACGGTGGACTATATTGGGGAGAGCGAGATCTATGGCCAGTACCTCCAACTGAGGCATACGGGGGGACTGACCACCTTTTATGCCCATTGCAGCGAGCTTCTGGTACAGCAGGGCCAGACCGTGAAGGCCGGAGAGCGGGTGGCGCTCTCCGGCGCTACGGGCAATTCCACCGGGCCGCATCTCCATTTTGAGATGAAGCTCAACGGCGTGTTGCTCAATCCGGCCTATTATATCAATCCGGCCTGAGCATGCTGCGCTGGAGGCATGTGGAGATCAGCGGCGGGTTCCTGCTGGTTGCGGCGCTGCTGTTTTATCTGGATACGGAGAATCTGCTGTTCTGGGCCGCGGCGGCCTGCGCACTCCACGAGCTGGGGCACGGGCTGGCGATCCGCTGCCTGGGCGGACGGGTGGCGCTGCTGCGGCTGACCTGCGTGGGCGCGGAGCTGAAGCTGTCCGCTCGATACCCGATGGGCTATGGCAGGCAGCTCCTGGCTGCCCTGGGCGGTCCGGCAGCCAACCTTCTCTGCGCCGGCGCCGCCGTCCATATGGCAGGAGGAGGGGACGAGAGGGCCTATCTGTTTGCCGGACTCAATCTGGCGCTTGCCGGCTTTAATCTGCTGCCGGCGGCCCCGCTGGACGGCGGGCGGTGCTTGTGGTGCCTGCTGGCGTTGCTGGAAACGGAAGAGAAGGCGGAACGGATCGTGGCCGCGACCTCGTCTGCAGTATCCCTGGCCCTGACCCTGGGCAGTCTGCTGCTGACGCTGCGGGGACAGGCGAACCTGACGCTGCTGATCACGGCTTTGTGGCTGCTGCTCTCGCCTTGGACGGCGCGAAGAGGAGGCGCACGGGCAAGGGGATGAAGCGGCAGCGCACGATTGCGCCTGTGGCCGGTTCCGAATCGTTGGCCCCTTGGCGGGACGCAAGGTCTTCTGCAAATGCCCCCTGCCGGATCGCGCGGCGTTTTCCTTGCGATCTCTTTAAAATCTGCTTGCAATCCGATCCGCCGTATGGTAAACTATTACGGTCTCAATAAAGGGTGGTCCTCTGCGGCTGCCGCCCGGAACCGGGCGGCGTGAAAGAGCCGGCATGAACGCCTATAAACTAGGAGGAAACGACTATGGATCTCATGCAGGCATTCAGCAGCAAGTATCAGAAGGAAGCGCCCCCCGCGGCCAATGTGGGCGACACCGTTCGGGTGCACATCCGCGTCAAGGAAGGCAACCGCGAGCGTATCCAGGTCTTCGAGGGGACCGTTATCGCCAAGAAGCACGGCGGCATCGAGGAGACCATCACGGTCCGCCGCGTGTCTTACGGCGTCGGCGTGGAGAAGGTTTTCCCCATCCATGCGCCCACGATCGAAAAGATCGAGACCGTTCGCAAGGGCAAAGTCCGCCGAGCCAAGCTGTACTATCTGCGGGACCGTATGGGCAAGAGCGCCAAGGTCAAAGAGCGCATTTAAAACAGATCCGTCCCCCAAAAAGGAGAGGCATATGCCTCTCCTTTTTTTGGCTATATTGTAAATGTGACCAAAAACAGCGGGAGAAAACTGAAAAAAATTTAAGGTTATACTTGCCTAAACAACGGAAAAATGTTACGCTATAGTTACTAACCAAGAGGAAAGGAGGATTGGGGTCAGTCACGCGCAGACCAGGAAGACCAGAAAGAAGATTATAAAGGGAGGAACAACCATGTCACGCAAACGTTTCGGCAGGATTCTGGCAATGCTCTTGACTCTCACAATGCTTCTCTCCATGCTCCCTGCGATGGCGGCCGGGACACAGGCCGCCGACAGCGTATACCGCAACGGCAACATCTATACTGTGGATGAAGACTTCTCCAAAGCAACCGCACTGGCGATCCAGGGCGACCGGCTGGTCTACGTGGGCGATGAGGCCGGCGTGGAGGCCTACATCGGCGCAAATACCAAGGTCGTGGACCTGGGCGGCAAGACGGTCATTCCCGGCCTGGTGGAAGGCCATATGCACGTTACCGGCCTGGGCAGCAGCCTGATGAATCTGGACTGCTTCTGGAAGCCCAAGCAGACCATCTTGGATCTGGTCAAGGCCGCCGCCGAGAAGGCGGAGCCCGGCCAGTGGATCCAGGGCCGCGGCTGGATGAACACCGTGTGGGAGAATACCGACTATCCCACCAAGGAAGAGCTGGACGCCGTTGCGCCCAACAACCCTGTTTTCCTGACCCGCGCCTGCGGACATATGGGCTGGGCCAACAGCAAGGCCATTGAACTGGCCGGCATCACCAAGGATACCCCCAACCCCCAGGGCGGCGAGTATCTGAAAAATGCGAGCGGTGAGCTTCTGGGCTGTATGACGGATACCGCCATGAGCCCCATCCGCAGCCTGATTCCCGATCTGACGCTGGAGCAGCAGCGGGAGGCCCTGCTGAAGGCGCAGGATCAGCTGTTCTCCTACGGCCTGACCTCCGCTATGGACGCCGGCAACAGCGTGCAGGTCTATGAGGACGTGTTCGGGCCGCTGTATGAGTCCGGCGCGCTGAAGCTGCGGGTGTACGGCATGATCTCTCACACCGCCGCGGATAATGAAACGGCGGCGTATCTGAAGGCCCATCCCATTGATAACGATAACTATACCCCCCTGTACAACAACCACCTGAGCCTGCGCTGCGTAAAGATGTTTGCCGACGGCTCTCTGGGCGCCCGCTCCGCCGCGATGCTGGAGCCTTACTCCGATCGGGAAGGACATATCGGCGATTACCGCTATGACCAGGAGCAGGTGAACGAGATCGTCAAGGTGGCCTATGACGCCGGCTATCAGGTCTCCACGCACTGCATCGGCGACGGCGCCAACCATCAGATCATCAATGCCTATGAGGCGGCGATCAAAGCCAATCCCCGCGAGGACCATCGCCTGCGCATCGAGCACTTCCAGATCGTGGCGCTGGACGACATCGACCGGGCCATCGCGCTGGGGATCCTGCCCTCCATGCAGACCACCCACGCCACCTCCGATATGCTGGTAGCCGAGGATCGTGTGGGTCCCGAACGCATTAAGGGCGCCTATGCTTGGCGTACTATTATTGACAAGGGCAGCATCATCCCCAACGGCTCCGACGCTCCCGTGGAGCTCGTCAACCCCTACCATGGCCTGTATGCCGCCGTTACCCGGAAAAACCGTCTGGGCTCTCCCGATGGCGGATGGCACATGGAAGAGGCCATGACCCGCGAAGAGGCCCTGCGCTCCTTCACCAACTGGTCCTCCTACGCTGAGTTCAACGAGGATATTAAGGGCTCTCTGGAAGTGGGCAAGCTGGCCGACTTTGTGGTCACCGACCGTGACGTGATGACCTGTCCTGAGCAGGATATCAAGGATACCCAGGCTCTGCTGACGGTCTCCGGCGGCGAAGTGGTCTATCAGAAGGATACCTCCGTTCCCACCATCATGTGGAATGGCCTGCCCCTGACCTTTAACAGCGAGCTGATCGTAGAGCCGGGCAAGATCTATGTGCCGCTCAACGATGTGATCAACGGCATCAGCGCGGAGAAGCGCGCCGACGGCGCCAGCATGCTGGTCACCCTGGACGGCAAGTCCATCAAGCTGCCCGTCAAGACCGTGGACGGCGTGGATTATGTGGCGGTACGCGCCCTGTTCGAGGGCCTGGGCCGGAACGTGACCTGGTACGGCGACAGCCGGTGCGTCTCCATCGGTTGGCTCAAATAAGGATATTACAGCAAAAAAGCGGGGGGAGGCCCCCGCTTTTTTGCTGTTCTCCCCCTTTTCAAACCACCAGATATTGTGTATAATATTAAAATTAGCAAAAAAGGAGGCTGGAGCATGAACATCCAATGGTATCCCGGCCATATGACCAAGACCCGGCGGCAGATCCAGGCAGACCTGAAGCTGGTGGATCTGGTGGCCGAGGTCATTGATGCACGCATCCCCGTCTCCAGCCGGAACCCGGATCTGGACGAGCTGGTGGGGGAGAAGCCCCGCCTGATCGTACTCAATCGGGCCGATCAGGCCGATCCTGCGGGGACGAGGGCCTGGTGCGCCTGGTTTCGGGAGCGGGGATGGGCGGTACTGGAGACCAACGCCAGGGATGGAAAGGGTGTCAACCAGTTTTCCATTACCATAAAAAATGCGATGAAAGAGAAGCTGGAGCAGTGGAAGGCCAAAGGGATGGTAGGCCGCCCCATCCGGGTGATGGTAGTGGGGGTACCCAACGTGGGCAAGTCCACCTTCATCAATCAGGTGGCAAAGCGGAAATCCGCCAAGGTGGGGGACCGGCCCGGCGTCACCCGGGGCAGGCAGTGGGTCAGCGTGGATGCGGGACTGGATCTGTTGGATACTCCCGGCATCCTGTGGCCGAAGTTCGAGGATGAGGCCACCGGGCTGCACCTGGCCTTTACCGGTGCGGTGAAGGACGAGGTCATGGACGCGGAAACACTGGCCTGCCGCCTGCTGGAGCTGTTGGCGGCACGCTACCCCAATGCGCTGGAGCAGCGGTATCAGATCCCGGCGGACCTGTCCGGGCAGGGGTGGGAGCTGTTGGAAGCCTGCGGCCGTAAGCGTGGCTTCCTCATCTCCGGCGGCGAGGTGGATACGGAGCGCATGGCCAAGGTACTGCTGGACGAATACCGGTCTGGAACGTTAGGAAATATTACGCTGGAACTTCCGCCGGTGGAGTGAGGGAGACGCGATGGATCTGTGGGAACCGGAACGGGCCTGCTGGGCGGAAGGCGCAGCGCTGGTCTGCGGTGTGGATGAGGCCGGGGCCGGCCCTCTGGCCGGCGCGGTCTATGCCGCGGCGGTGATCCTGCCGCCGGAATGGAAGCTGGAGGGACTCAACGACTCCAAGCAGGTAAGCCCAAAGCGCCGGGAACGCCTCTTTGACCGCATCCGGGAACAGGCGTCGGCCTGGGCGGTGGCCTGGGCGGATGAACGGGAGATCGACGAGACCGATATCCTCAGCGCCCGGATACTGGCCATGCAGCGGGCCATCGACGGGCTTGCCCCGGCCGCAGACTTTGCCCTGATCGACGGAAACCGGGATCGCGGCAGGGCGGCGGCGATCACCACGCCCCACCGCGCGATTGTAAAGGGAGACAGCCTGTCGGCCTCCATCGCTGCGGCCTCGATCCTGGCCAAGGTCAGCCGGGACCGCTATATGGAGGAGATGGCCCGGCGCTATCCGGAATATGAGTTTGAGCGCCATAAAGGCTACCCAACCCGCCGTCATTATGAGCTGCTGCGGAAATACGGCCCCTGTCCCATCCACCGCAGGACTTTTTTAAGAAAGCTGTGAGCGGGGCAGAGGCAAAGCTGCTGGGCCGCTGGGGGGAGGCCCTGGTGGCGGAAGACCTGCGAAGGCGGGGCTGGCGTATCGTAGCTGCGGGCTATCGTTCCCGCTTCGGCGAGATCGACCTGATCGCGGAGGACGGGCGTTATTTGGCGTTTGTAGAGGTAAAGCTGCGGAAAAGCGGCGCCTTTGCCCCGGCGCGGGCTTTTGTGGACCGGCGGAAGCAAGAGAAGCTGCGTATCACGGCGGAGTGCTGGCTGGCAGAGCATCCGGCCGGCGGTCTCCAGCCCCGGTTTGATGTGGCGGAGGTCTACGCGCCCCGGGGCCTGGGCACGGAGCGCCCTCAAATACAATATGTCTTAAACGCCTTTTGAAAGGGGTGGCAGGGACCATGCACAGCACCATCGATCTGTTTGACGGGCACTGCGACACGATCCTTCAGCGTTACTTATACGGCGGGAGCCTGCGGAGGAACGAGGGCCATGTGGATCTGGAGCGCGCGGGCAAATACCGCCGCTACGCCCAGTTTTTTGCCCTCTTCGGCGCGGCGGAGGACTTCCCGGGCAGGGATCTGCGGCGCTTGCGGCTGGGGGAGCTGTTCCGGGAGGAGTACGCCGTGTTCCAGCGGGAGATGGCGGAGAACCGCGACCGGGTCGTCCACTGCCGCACGGCGGACCAGGCGGCGGACGCCTTTGCCGCCGGGAAGACCGCGGCCTTTTTGTCCGCCGAGGGCGGGGAACTGCTGGACTGCTCTCTGGAGCGGCTGGAGGAGGCCTGGCGTCTGGGCGTGCGGGCGGTGAACCTCACCTGGAACCACGCCAACGACCTCTCCGGGAGCAATGCCGAGGAGACGGACCGGGGCCTGTCCGCCCAGGGCCGCGCGTTTGTGGACCAAATGGGGCGGCTTGGTATGCTGGTAGACGTCTCCCACCTGTCCGACCCGGGCTTCTGGGACGTGGCGGAGCGGGTAGACGGCCCGTTTTTGGCCAGCCATTCCAATTCCAGAGCCGTATTTTCTCACCCCAGAAGCTTGACCGACGCGCAATTTACTGCCATAATAGACCACAACGGCGTGGCCGGGCTGAATTTGTATGCCCGCTTCCTGGGGGAACGGGCGGACGTGGATACGGTCGTGGCCCATCTGGAGCATTGGCTGGAACTGGGGGGCGAACAAAACGTCTGCCTGGGCGGCGATCTGGACGGCTGTTCCCTCCTGCCGGAAGGGATCAAAGGCATCCAGGACCTGGACCGGCTCTGGGAACGGCTTTTGCAGCGAAATTACAGCGAGGCGCTTTTGCGCGCTCTGTTTTTCGAGAATCTAATGAGGGTAGTGAGCGAAGTATGTACTATGTGAGCACGAGAAACAAGGAGGACCGGCGCACGGCCGCCCAGGCCATCGCCCAGGGACTGGCTGCAGACGGGGGACTGATGACCCCGGAGGTCTTCCCCAAGCTGTCCCAGAATGCCCTGGAGACCATGCGGGACATGTCCTATCAGCAGCGGGCCGTCTATGTCATGGGGAGCTTTTTGGATGATTTCACCTCTTCCGAGCTCTCGGCTTTTGCCTCCAGGGCGTATGGGCCGGATAAGTTCGATGTGAAGGCGGTGGCTCCGGTCCGGGACGTGGACGGGAACACCTACTGCCTGGAACTGTGGCACGGCCCCACCTGCGCGTTCAAGGATATGGCGCTGCAGATGCTGCCCCACCTGCTTTCCGCCGCGCTGGTGAAGAACCAGGAGGAGAAGACGGTGTGCATCCTGGTGGCGACCTCCGGCGACACGGGCAAGGCCGCGCTGGAGGGCTTCAAGGATGTGGAGAAGACCCGTATCCTTGTCTTCTATCCCAAGGACGGCGTGTCCGCCATCCAGCAGCTGCAGATGGTCACCCAGGAGGGCGAAAACGTGGGCGTGTGCTCCGTAGTGGGCAATTTCGACGACGCCCAGACCGGCGTGAAGCGTCTCTTCGCCGACCCCGCTCTGCGGGAGCAGCTGGCCGGGCGCGGCTTCTTTCTCTCCTCCGCCAATTCCATCAACTGGGGCCGCGTCCTGCCGCAGATCGTCTACTACATCTCCGCTTACTGCGACCTGATGCGGGATGGGAAGCTCCAGAAGGGCGAAGCGCTGAACGTATGCGTGCCCACCGGAAATTTCGGCAACATCTTGGCCGCCTATTATGCAAAGACCATGGGCGTGCCCATCGGAAAGCTGATCTGTGCCTCCAATTCCAACAATGTGCTGACCGATTTTCTGCGCACCGGCGTATATGACCGTAACCGCACCTTTTATAATACCATGTCCCCCTCCATGGACATCCTCATCTCCTCCAATCTGGAGCGGCTGCTCTTCGCCCTCACCGGCCATGACGACGCCGAGGTGCGGGATTATATGGCCCAATTGAACCAGGATGGCCGCTACGAGGTGAGTCCCGTCCTCAGGGATAAGCTGGGCAAGCTCTTTGCCGCCGGGTACTGCGACGACACGCGTACCCAGCAGGTCATCGGCCGCATGTGGAACGAGCATAAGTATCTGATCGACCCCCACACGGCCGTCGCCTTCGAGGTACTGGACCAGTACCGAAAGGAGACGGGGGATGCATCGCCGGCTCTGGTGGCCTCTACCGCCAGTCCGTTCAAGTTCTGCGACAGCGTGCTGGGCGCTCTGGGCGTTACGGAGCTGGAGCAGGGCACCGCCATTCTGGAACAGCTCTCCGCCCGGACGGGCGTGGCCGCCCCCGCGCCGCTGGCCGGATTGAAGGACAAGAGCGTACGCTTTGCACAGAACGTGGAGAAGGACCATATGGTGGACCAGGTCCTGGAGCTGCTGAAATAAGATGGCCCTGTACGCGATCGGGGATACCCACCTCTCTTTGGCCTCCGATAAGCCCATGGATGTGTTCGGCGGCGGCTGGGAAGGGTATGTGGATAAGCTGAGAGAGGGGTTCCGGGCAGTGCGGCCGGAGGACACGGTAGTGCTCTGCGGCGATCTGTCCTGGGCCATGGGCCTGGAGGAAGGGGCGCGGGATTTTGCCTTTCTGGACGCGCTGCCGGGCCGCAAGCTGCTGCTGAAGGGAAACCACGATTACTGGTGGAATACCGCCGCAAAAATGAACCGCTTTTTTGCGGAGCACGGCTGGAAAAGCCTGAATATCCTTCACAATAACTGCTATGAATACGGGGAATATGCCCTGTGCGGAACCCGGGGCTGGTTTTATGAGGAAAAGGGGGAACAGAAGGTCTTCAAGCGGGAACTGATCCGCCTGGAGGCCTCTCTGAAGGCGGCGGGGGAGCGGCCGAAGCTGTGCTTTCTCCACTACCCGCCCTGCTATCAGGGCTATACCTGTCCGGAGATCCTTGCCCTTCTGGAGCAGTACGGCGTGGAGCGCTGCTATTACGGCCATCTCCACGGCGGCAGCCATAAGCTGGCGGTGGAGGGGCGGTACGGCGCGGTGGAATATCATCTGGTTTCCGCCGACTACCTGGGCTTCCGCCCACAAAAAATCTGCGAATAATGCAAAAAAAGTATGGAAATTTTCCTGCATATCTGATAGTATAGAGCGGATAACGCGAAAGATGGCACCGTTGGCGCGAAAGCGGCGCTCCGGGGCCTGACAGGAGGAAGTAAACAACATGAATGTCAAGAGCGTCGAGAAACAGGAGAAGAGCACGGTCGAGTTGGTCATCGAGGTGGGCAAGGAGGAATTCGAAGCCGCCGTCGAGAAGGTCTACAAGAAGCAGCGCGGCAATATCAGCGTGCCCGGCTTCCGTAAGGGCCATGCCCCCCGAAAGATCATCGAGGGGATGTACGGCTCCGGCGTGTTCTATGAGGACGCTATCAACGAAATCTATCCTGAGGCCTATGCCCAGGCGATCGAGCAGGAGAAGCTGGACGCCGTTGCCTGGCCCAAGGTGGAGATCGTGGACGTGGGCAAGGAGGGGCTGACCTTCAAGGCTGTGGTCACCGTTCGTCCCGAGGTCAAGCTGGGCGACTATAAGGACCTGACGGCCGAGAAGAACGAGGTCACCATCTCCGACGAGGACATCGACAATGAGCTCAAGCCCTTTATCAGCCGCGCTACCCGTGTGGTCACCGTGGAGCGGGAGGCCAAAAACGGCGATACCGTGGTCATTGATTTCGAGGGCTTTCAGGACGGCGTGCCCTTTGAAGGCGGCAAGGCCGAGGGCCACAGCCTGGAGCTGGGCTCCGGTTCCTTCGTGCCCGGCTTCGAGGAGCAGCTGGTGGGCGCCAAGGCGGGCGACGAGAAGGAGCTGGATATCACCTTCCCCGAGGATTATCACGAGGATCTGGCCGGCAAGGCCGTGGTCTTCAAGGTGAAGGTCAACGAGGTCAAGGAGAAGCAGGAGCCTGCGGTGGACGACGAGTTTGCCAAGGACGTGTCCGAGTTCGATACCCTGGCCGACTTCAGGAAGGATCTGGCCGACAAGCTCAGGGAGCGCCGCCAGACCCAGGCCCAGCGGGACTTTGAGGAAGCGATCATGACCCAGGTCATGGACAATATGGAAGTGGAGATCCCCGACGCGATGGTGGACTTCCGCGCCGAGCAGCTCGTCAACGATATGGCTCAGCGCATCCAGGCCCAGGGCATCCCCTTTGAGCAGTATCTGGCCATGACCGGCATGAATATGGACATTATGCGCGAGCAGGCCAAGACCGCCGCCCTGGAGCGGGTCCGCCGTGAACTGGCGCTGAGCGCCGTAGCCGCGGCCGAGGCGCTGGAGATCACCGACGAGGAGCTGGATGCGGAGTACAAGCGCCTGGCCGAGCAGTACAAGGTCAGCGAGGAAGAGGCGAAGACCAACCTCTCCGCCGACGATGTCCGGAAGGAGCTGCTGGACCGGAAGGCGGAGCGCGTGATCCTGGACAGCGCCAAGCAGGGCAAGCCGGCTGCCAAGAAGAAGGCCGCCAAGAAGACCGCCAAGAAGGCGGAGGAAGAAGAGCCGGCCGGCGGGGACGAGGAGAAGCCCAAGAAGACCACGGCCCGGAAGAAGACCGCCAAGAAGGCGGAGGAAGAAGAGGCTTCTGCGGACGAGGGCAAGGCGGAGGAATAAGTTGCCGTACGGCGGGCATACTGTGGTGTGTGACTGCCCGCCGGTGGTGGGATGGTCAGAGCCGGGCAGCCGGCTCCGACATCAAATAAAAGGAGATCCAAAACCATGAGCTTAGTTCCCTATGTAGTAGAACAGACCAACCGGGGCGAGCGGTCTTATGATATTTTCTCCCGGCTGCTCAACGACCGCATTATCTTCCTGGGCGAGGAGGTCAATGCGACCACGGCCAGCCTGGTGGTGGCCCAGCTGCTGTATCTGGAAGCCCAGGACCCGGATAAGGATATCCAGTTCTACATCAACAGCCCCGGCGGCTCCGTCACCGACGGTATGGCCATCTACGACACCATGCAGTACGTCAAGTGTGACGTTTCCACCATCTGCATCGGTATGGCCGCCAGCATGGGCGCGTTTCTGCTGTCCTCCGGCGCCAAGGGCAAGCGTTTGGCGCTGCCCAACGCCGAGATCATGATCCATCAGCCTTCTGCCGGCACCCAGGGCCAGATCACCGATATGGCGATCCATCTGAAGCGCTTGGAGATCATCAAAAAGCGTATGAACCACATCCTGGCCGGCAACACCGGTAAAAGTGTGGAGGAGGTTACCGCCGCCTGCGAGCGGGACAACTTCATGTCTGCCGAGGAGGCCCAGGAATACGGCCTGATCGACAAGGTCATCTATCAGCGCTGATCGAATCATAGGGGAGCGGGGATGCCATCGGCCCCGCTCCCTTGCGGTCTTCTCCCGGAAACCGCCTCCGTCACCCTCCGCGCGCCGGTTGGAACGGGGGTTCCGGAACCTTTTTGAGTTGAGGTAACACAATGCCGAAAAACGACGAACGCAACAAATCGGTCCGCTGCTCTTTCTGCGGCAAGCATCAGGAGCAGGTGAACCGTATCATCGCAGGCCCGGGCGCCTACATCTGCAACGAGTGCGTCCATCTGTGCATGAGCATCCTGGACGACACCTACGACCCGGAGGAGCCGTTTTCTCCCGATATCCCGGACGTGATCCCCACGCCCCGGGAGATCCGTGATGTCCTGGACCAGTATATCATCGGACAGGAGGACGCCAAGGTCGCCCTGTCCGTTGCCGTGTACAACCACTATAAGCGCATTTACTTCGGCGGCGGGGAGGATGTGGAGCTGCAAAAGAGCAACATTCTGCTCATGGGGCCAACCGGCTGCGGCAAGACGCTCTTTGCCCAGACCCTGGCCCGCATCCTGAAGGTGCCCTTCGCCATCGCCGACGCCACCACGCTGACCGAGGCAGGCTACGTGGGCGACGACGTGGAAAACATCCTGCTGCGTCTGGTGCAGGCCGCCGACTATGATGTGGAGCTGGCGGAGCGGGGCATCATCTATGTAGACGAGATCGACAAGATTGCCCGCAAGAGCGAGAATACCTCCATCACCCGGGATGTATCCGGCGAGGGCGTGCAGCAGGCTCTGCTGAAGATCCTGGAGGGTACCGTGGCCAACGTCCCGCCCCAGGGCGGGCGCAAGCACCCCCATCAGGAATTCATTCAGATCAACACCAAAAATATCCTCTTTATCTGCGGCGGCGCGTTTGACGGGATGGAAAAGATCATCGAGCAGCGGCTGGATAAGAAGACCATCGGCTTCGGCGCGGAGATTCAGCGGAAGCGTGAGAAGGACAATACCGCTGTCTTCAAGCAGGTCCAGCCCCACGATCTGCTGAAGTTCGGTATCATCCCGGAACTGGTGGGCCGCCTGCCGGTCATCACGACCCTCAGCGCCCTGAACAAAGAGCAGCTGGTACGTATCCTCACACAGCCCAAAAATGCCCTGGTCAAGCAGTACCAGAAGCTGCTGGAGTACGATATGGTGGATCTGGAGTTCCAGCCCGCCGCGCTGGAAGCGGCTGCGGACCAGGCCATCGAGCGCGGGATCGGCGCCCGGGGACTGCGGGCCGTGTTGGAGGAGGTCATGACCCGGGTGATGTACGACGTACCTTCCGACCCCACCATTACCAAGGTCACCATCACGCCGGAGAGCGTAGCGGATCACGTGCCGCCCGCCGTCGAGCATGATCCTGAGCGCACCGAGCGGCCCCGCCTGGGCGGCGCTGCCCTGCGCGCCGAACAGGGCGGCACTGCGCTGCGGGGGAACGTATCGTAACGAAAGCCATCTGGATACCAGCGGGGCGGGGGAGGTTCCCTCGCCCCACTGTGGCATCTATTCCTGTTTTCCGAGAGGAAGTGAATGTTCATGGAATCGAATCTGCCGGTCACCATGCCTGCGCTTGCCTTGCGGGGCCTGACCGTATTCCCCAATATGCTGCTCCACTTCGACGTGGGGCGTGAGGCGTCGATCAAAGCGCTGGATGAGGCCATGACCACCGGGCAGCCGGTTTTCCTGGTCGCTCAGCGTGACCTCTCTGTGGAGAGCCCGCAGCTGAACGACCTTTACACCATTGGAACCATCTGTAACGTACGCCAGATCCTCCGCCTGCCCGGGGACAACGTGCGGGTGATGGTGGAGGGGGTCAGCCGGGGGCGGATGCACAGCCTGCCCCAAACCAGTCCCTATCTGATGGCGGAGGTGGAGGAGATCCGGCCCGAGGAACCGGTGAAGCGCTCCGCCCGGACTGAGGCGCTGATCCGCCAGACCTATGAGCTGTTTGAGCGCTATATCGAGCTGGCCCCCAAGATGACGCCGGATATCCTCCTGTCCGTATTGGCCAGCGAAGACCCGGGCTATATTGCCGATTATATTGCCCAGAACCTGGCAATGCGCACCGGCGACAAGCAGGCGGTGCTGGAGGAGCTGCGTCCCGTCCGGCGCCTGGAACTGCTCTGCCGCACGCTCCGCCGGGAGGTGGAGATCCTGGAGCTGGAGCAGGATATGCAGGGAAAGGTCCGGGACCAGCTCACCCGCAGCCAGCGGGACTATTTCCTGCGGGAGCAGATGAAGGTCATCCAGCAGGAGCTGGGGGAGGAGAATCCGGGCAGCGACAGCGAGCTGACGGAATATCGCCGGAAGATCGCCCATGCAAAGCTCCCCGGCGAGGTGGCGGAAAAGCTGCTGAAAGAAGTAGGGCGCCTGGAAAAACAGCCTTTCGGCTCTGCCGAGGCCACCGTCATCCGCAACTACCTGGACGTGTGTCTGGAGCTGCCCTGGGGCAAAAAGACCAGGGAGCGCGTCGATGTGGCCGCAGCCCGCAAGGTGCTGGACGCCGACCATTACGGCCTGGAAAAGGTAAAGGAGCGTATCCTTGAATTTCTGGCGGTCAAGCAGCTGGCGCCGGAACTGAAAGGGCAGATCATCTGCCTGGTAGGCCCTCCGGGCGTGGGCAAGACCTCCATCGCCATGAGCGTGGCACGGGCGCTGCACCGGAAGATGGCGCGGATTTCCCTGGGCGGCGTCCATGATGAGGCCGAGATCCGCGGCCACCGGAAGACCTATGTGGGCGCCATGCCGGGACGTATCATCGAGGCAGTGCGCCAGGCGGGCACATCCAATCCGCTCCTGCTGCTGGATGAGATCGACAAGCTGGGCAACGACCAGCGGGGCGATCCCTCCTCGGCCCTGCTGGAGGTATTGGATGCCGAGCAGAACAGTACCTTCCGGGATCATTTTCTGGAGGTCCCCTTCGATTTGTCCGACGTGCTTTTCCTGACCACGGCCAACACCACGGACACCATTCCGCGGCCCCTGCTGGACCGGATGGAGATCATCGAGCTGACCAGCTATACCGATGAGGAGAAGCTCCAGATTGCCAGGGACCATCTGCTGCCCAAAGAGCGCAGGCGCCACGGCCTTCGCCCCGCTCAGATGAAGGTGACCGACGACGCCATCCGGGAGATCATCCGGGGCTATACCCGCGAGTCCGGTGTGCGCGTGCTGGAGCGGCAGCTGGCCGCCCTGTGCCGCAAGGCCGCTATGCGTCTGGTCTCCAATGGTGTAAAGTCGGTTCGCGTTACAGGAGACACTTTGGAAGAATTCCTGGGCGTGCGCCGGTTCCACCCGGAGCGCCTGCCCCGTATGGAGCAGGTGGGGGTGGTCAACGGCCTGGCCTGGACCAGCGTGGGCGGCGAGATCCTGGAGGTGGAGGTCAACGTGGTCCCCGGATCCGGCAAGGTGGAGCTCACCGGCAACCTGGGCGATGTAATGAAGGAGTCCGCCCATGCGGCGCTCTCCTATATCCGCAGCCGGGCGGCCACGCTGGGCATTGAAGCCGATTTCTATAAGACCAAAGACCTGCACGTCCACTTCCCCGAGGGAGCGGTCCCCAAGGACGGCCCCTCCGCCGGCATCGCGATCACTACCGCCATGGTTTCCGCTCTCACCGGGGCTCCGGTGAAGCGTGAAATCGCGATGACGGGGGAAGTTACGCTGCGGGGGCGTGTGCTTCCCATCGGCGGCTTGAAGGAGAAGACCATGGCCGCCTACCGCAATGGGATCAAGACGGTGTTCTTACCCATGGATAACCAAAAGGACCTGGAGGAGATCGATCCGACCGTCCGCGCCGCCCTGCAGTTTATTCCCGTGGAGCAGGTGGACGCGGTGCTGGCCCAGGCGCTGGACCTGGGCGGGCGGGAGGAAGGACTGCTCCGGGCGCGGCCCGTGGAAAGCGCCGCTCAGGGGCAGAATCTCCCCAGCTTCAAGCAGTAAAGGAGCGAATATGAGCGTCAATCTGCAAAAGGCGGAGTTTGTCCGTTCTGCCGCCAAGGCGTCCGATTTCCCTCGGGACCGCCTGCCCCAGGTGGCTTTCGCGGGCCGCTCCAATGTGGGCAAGTCGTCGGTCATCAACCGGCTTTTGAATCGGAAGAATCTCGCGCGGGTCGGCGCGGCGCCGGGGAAGACCACCCACATCAACTATTTCCTCATCGATGAGAAATTCTATCTGGTGGATCTGCCCGGCTATGGCTATGCCAAGGTCTCCAAGGGGGAGCGTGAGCGCTGGGGACGCCTGATGGAGGAGTGGTTTTCCGACAATACGCTGATGACCCTGGGCATGATGATCGTGGACGCCCGGCACAAGCCAACCGCAGACGACCAGACCATGGCGGAGTGGTTCCAGGGCAGCGGCCGTCCCTTCGCGGTCGTGGCCAACAAGCTGGATAAGCTGAAAAAGAGCGAGATCGCGTCCAACCTGGCCCGGATCCGGGAGACGCTTGGCCTGGACGAAACGGTAAAGGTGATCCCCTTTTCAGCAGAAAAGGGAGACGGAAAGCAGGAGCTGCTGGAACTGATCCTGGCGCATGCGGGGGAGCATTTATGAAATACGTGAAGTTGGAGCGGGACGGCGGCAGCGTGTGGGGCGTGCTCCAGGGCGATCTGGTACGCACTCTGGCCGCGCCGCCCTTTGATGGGATCTGCTATGACGGGAAAAGCCTGCCTCTGGCGGACTGCCGTCTGATGGCCCCCTGCGCGCCCACCAAGATCGTCTGTGTAGGGAAAAACTATTATGATCATGCCGTCGAGATGGGGGACGGGGTGCCGGAACGTCCCATCCTGTTCCTCAAAGCCCCCAATACGCTCAACCGCCCGGAGGGGGAGGTCCACGCCCCTGCCTTTGTGGGGCGGCTGGACTACGAAGGGGAGTTGGCCTTTGTGATCCGGAAACGGGCGAAAGACGTGAAGGCGGAGGAGTATGCCCGGTACATCCTGGGCTATACCTGTCTCAATGACGTGACCGCCCGTGATGTGCAAAAGAGCGACGGACAGTGGACCCGAGGCAAGAGTATGGACGGCTTCGCCCCCGTGGGCCCGCTGGTCACCGATGAGGTAGACCCTTCGGCGCTGGAGCTGGAGACACGGCTCAACGGTACGGTGGTCCAGTCGGGGAACACATCCCAGTTTATGACCCGGATTCCGGAGCTGCTGGCCTTCATCACCGCGTCCATGACGCTGGAGCCCGGCGACGTGGTGACCACCGGCACCCCCGCGGGCATCGGGGCGATGAAGCCGGGCGACACGGTGGAGGTCGCGATCCAGGGGATCGGGGTTCTGCGCAGCCACGTCGTATAGAGCGCTTTGCAGCGCACGGTGCGTCCCTGACCGGACGCACCGTGCGCTTGTCTGTCTCCCGAACGGTGAAAAAGGATGGAAATATCCCGCGCCTTGTGTTAATATACTACTGTATGTCCAAAGCGGTCCGTATGCCTGATGATGGAGGTAACTGATTTGACTTATTTGATGTCGATCCTTATGGGGATCATCCAGGGGGTGGCTGAATTCCTGCCCATCTCCAGTTCTGGCCACCTGGCCCTGTTCCAGGCCTTTTTCGGCATGGAAAACGTGGAAGAAAGCCACCTGTTTTTCACCGTCCTGCTCCATTTCGGCACGCTGGTCTCCGTGTGTTTGGTCTACTGGCGGGACATCGTGGAGATGATCCGGGAATTCTTTCTCGGGATCGCCTCCCTGGCCGGGAAGAAGGGGACGGGCGCAACGCCGCCTCCGGCCCGGCGTTTGGTGATGCTCATCATCGTGGCCACGCTGCCGCTGTTCGTGATGGTCCTCTTTCAGGACGCATTGGAGTCCCTGTTCTCCAATGTGATCCTGGTTTCCTGCGCCCTGATCGCCACCGGCTTTATCCTCTTTTTCTCCGACCGGCTGGCCCATGGCCGCAAGAGTGCGAAAAATGCCACGGTGGCGGACGCGCTCATCGTGGGCTGCGGACAGGCCATCGCCGTCATTCCCGGGCTCTCCCGCTCCGGTACCACCATCTCCGTGGGCATGCTGCGGGGCTTTGACCGGAATTTTGCCGTGCGCTTTTCCTTTCTGATGTCCCTGCCCGCCGTGCTGGGGGCCAACATCCTCTCCCTGAAGAGCGCGCTGGAAACCGGTTTTGATCACAGCCTGCTGCCGGTCTACCTGGTGGGTGTTGTGGTGGCCGCGGTCGTGGGCTATTTCGCCATCCGGCTGGTGAAGCTGCTGGCCGACCAGGGCAAGTTCGGAAAGTTTGCCTATTACTGCTGGGGCGTGGGCCTTGGCAGCCTGATCGCCGGGATCGTGAAGATGGCGGTGCTCCACTGAGTTCAGCTGCGGCCCCGGCGGCCGGTATGCCGGGGCCGTTTTCGGCTCCAAATCCTCGAAAGGACTGATGCGCAATGGCCAAAGCACAAAAGAAGACCACGGGCGGGAAGCGGACAAGCACTGCCGCCCGCAGTACGACCACGCGGAAAAAAGCGCCGCCGCCCCCGAAACCCGTCCGGCGGGAGGTCGGGGCCGTGGTGTGCCTGCTGCTGGCCATTTTTGCCGCGTTCGGGTACGTTCCCATTGAGGCCATCTTCGTGGACTTTTTCTGCGGTACCGTCAAGGGACTGATTGGCTACGGCTATTGGCTGCTGTCCCCCATGCTTCTCATCGCCAGCGGTATCCTGGCGTTCCACCGGGGACGCCCGGTGCGCCTGCGGGTGTGGTGCGCACTGCTGACGCCGGTGCTGACGGGCTGTTTGCTGCACCTGATCCTGGCAAGGGGGGAATACGTCTGGAGCATGGCGCTGGTCAAGAGCCTGTGGACGCAGGGACAGGCCCTCCAGAGCGGCGGCCTGGTCAGCGGCGTCATTGCCCTGGCCCTGACGGCGGTGTTCAGCAAGCCGGGCGCGGGAGTCATTTTCGTACTGGCGGCCATCCTTATGGTGATGGCTGCCTTCCATGTGACGCCGGCGGACGTGGTGGACGCTGTGCGGTCCCGTCCCCGGGCCGAGTATGAGGAGGAAGAACTGCCTGAGCCCGCCCCCAGGGAGCGCCGCCGCCGGGTGAAAGAGACGGCCGCATCCGCTGCCGCGGGCGCCACGTCCCGGCGCAGGGCGGAGATCGATATTCCAGTGGACGACGGTCCGCTGGCAGGGAAGCCCGCTGAAGTGGAGCCGGTGGCCAAGAAGGAGCGGTTCTTCAACCGCAGGCCTTCCGTGCCGACGCCGGATCAGGTACTGGCCGGGGAGGCCTCCGTTCCGGCGGACGGGCCTGCCGCGCCCGCGGCGCCGGTCCCGCCCATGCCGCCTGCGGCGGCGGAGTTGGCTCCGGCGCAGGCGGAACCCGTGCCGGAGCATGGCCCCGCACCGGAACCGGTCCCCATGCCGCCCATGCCGGAGATCGAACGGGAGCCCGCCGTGGGCAAGGGAAAGAAGGGAGAGACCGCCCAGGCCGCCGCGGAGGTGGCCCAGGATATTGCAAAAAATCTGGAGAGCGGCCCCCCCGTCTATCAATATCCGCCGGTCTCCCTGCTGAAAGAGGGGAGCGGTCTCTCCGCCAGCGACGTAGCCGGGGAGCTGCGGGCCAACCAGGTCCGTCTGTCGGATACCATCCGCTCCTTCGGCATCGACGCCAACATTGCCAATGTGACCCGAGGACCCTCGGTGACCCGGTATGAGGTGGAGCTGGATCAGGGTGTGCGGCTGAACAAGCTGACCAATCTGGCCGACGATATCGCCCTGGCGCTGGGAGCCACCGGCGTGCGGATCGCCCCTATCCCGGACAAGATCTCCATGGTGGGCATCGAGGTGCCCAACAAGCTGGTCTCTCCGGTACACATCCACGAGGTCATCGATTCCCGGGCGTTCCGGGACAACCCCTCCAAGGTGGCCTTTGCCGTGGGCAAGGATATCGGGGGCAACTGCATCGTAGGCAACATTGCCAAACTGCCCCATCTGCTGATCGCGGGTACCACCGGCTCGGGTAAATCGGTATGCACCAACTCCCTGATCATTTCCCTGCTCTATAAGGCCACGCCGGAGGAGGTACGCCTGATCATGGTGGACCCCAAGATGGTGGAGCTGGGCATCTACAACGGGATCCCGCACCTGCTGATTCCGGTGGTCACCGACCCGAAAAAGGCCGCCGGGGCGCTTCAGTGGGCCGTGGTGGAGATGATGAAGCGCTACCGTTCCTTCTCCGAGATCGGGGTGCGGGATCTGGCCAGCTACAACGCGCATGCCGCCAAGACTGAGGGCATGGAGAAGATGCCGCAGATCGTGGTGGTCATCGACGAGCTGGCCGATCTGATGCTGGTGGCGGCCAAGGAGGTGGAGGAATCCATCTGTCGGGTGGCTCAAATGGGCCGCGCCGCGGGGATGCACCTGATCATTGCCACCCAGCGGCCTTCCGCCGACGTGATTACCGGGCTGATGAAGGCGAATATCCCCAGCCGCATCGCTTTCGCGGTGGCCTCCAGTTTGGAGTCCCGCATCATCCTGGACACCACCGGCGCGGAAAAGCTGGTGGGCCGGGGCGACATGCTTTATTTTCCCCTGGGGACCGGAAAGCCCCAGCGGGTCCAGGGCTGCCTGATCTCCGACGAGGAGGTGGCCGCCGTGGTGGGCTTTATCAAGGAAAACAGCGGCAGCGCGGAATATTCGGATGAGATCATCCATGAGATCGAACAGCACGCCGCCGAGAAGGAGAAGGGAAGCAAGGGCGTGGGCGGCTCCGCGCCCGAAGAGGTGGGGGACGATTATGACGAACTGCTCCCCGCCGCCATCGAGGTGGTGGTAGAGACCGGTATGGCCTCGGTCTCCATGCTCCAGCGGCGGCTCAAGCTCGGTTATTCCAGGGCCGCCCGTCTGGTGGATCAGATGGAGGAGAAGGGCGTCGTGGGGCCCTTTGAGGGCTCCAAGCCCCGGCAGGTGCTCATTACCAAGGAGCAGTGGCAGGAGATGCAGTTCAAGCAGGGGATGGTGGACGCTGCGCCCGAGGGCGTGCCCGACGAACTGGAGTTCGAGGGAGACGCCGTCCCCCAGGGCCGGGACCTGCCCCCCTTCGACCCGGGCGGAGACTTTTAAACCAACTGGAAGCGCCTTGAAGCCGGAGGGCGCA
>NZ_JALFGV010000062.1:0-2571 GCF_022777125.1 Lawsonibacter sp. | reverse complement strand
ACGCAAGTCCCGTGCGCAGACGGAAAGCTTTACGTCGCAGCCGTTCTGGACTGTTATAACGGTGAGATCATAGGTCTTGCCATGGATAACAACATGAGGAAGGAACTCTGTATCCACGCTTTTTGCTCTGCCTGCCAGGCTAAGGAAAGGCAACCCATATGATAATGCCATGGCGGAAAATCTCTTCTCCATTCTTAAAACGGAGTGCATTTGCCGCCGCAAACCGGCGACTTTCTCTGAAGCCAACGAGAGGATTGACCGCTATATCCACTTTTACAACCATGAGCGCATTCAGCTAAAGACTGGAGAGGCGCCGCTTGCGCGGCGCCTCTCCACATAAAACTCAATAGTTCCTGCCAGGGCCCCTTTTTGTACGGTCCGCACAACCTGGGGCAGTTCAGTTTGCGGCTGGGGCCGGGGCGTTTTGCTTGTCAGGCGGCCTATGGCCTTTTGACAAACGGTTCGCTGACGGCTGAAGCTCAATTACCCGCGCAATGGTCGTCCCAGCCCCCCGGGGAGGGTGCGCTTCGACATGTGCGACGCCGGAAGGGGCGGAGTTTTCCTTTGGCCCGATGCTTGGGGACGGCGGAATGCTGCCGGGCAGATCAAAACAGAAACACCGTCAGGGATGGGCCGCGCCCACCAGCGGGGTCAGGCACTCCAGGCCCTCCGCCGCGGCATAGCGCTCCAGACCGGACAGAATGTCGCTTGCCGCGTCCGGCTGGACAAATTGAGCGCTGCCCACTCCCACGGCGCAGGCGCCTGCCAGGAGGTATTCCACTGCGTCCTCCCAGGTGCGGATGCCGCCGCTGGCAATGATGGGCAGCCGCACGGCCTCATACAGCTCCCAGGTCCGCAGTACGCCGATGGGGCGGATGGCGGGTCCGCAGATCGGCCCCCTGCCGTTGCCCAGGGCGGGCCTGCGCCTGTGCAGGTCGATCTTCATGCCCAGAGGAGTATTGGTGGTGTAGAGCGCGTCCGCTCCCGCCGCCTCCACGGCGGCGGCAACCTCCAGATAGTTGGGGAAGTTGGTGTTGAACTTCAGAAAAACGGGCAGGGCCACGGCCTCCCGTACGGCCTGCACCAGCTCGCGGGCGGCCTGGGGATCCCGGCTGTAGAAGCCCGCGCCATGGCTGACATTGGGACAGGCCGCGTTCAGCTCCAGTGCCGCGATCCGGCCGCCGAAGCGCGCTTCGGTCTCCCGGCAGAGCGCGACATAGTCCTCTATCGTGTCGCCGCCTACGCTGACGACGATTTGGTCGCGCTCCAGCGCGGCGAGCACCCGGGGCATAGTCTGGGCAAAAAATGCATCCTTTCCGGGGTTTTGCAGGCCGATGGAATTCAGTACCCCGGCGGGCACCTCTGCGATTCGCTCCGGGGGGTTGCCGGCGCGGGGAGCCGGAGTAAACGTTTTCAGGCTCACTGCGCCGAACCGGGACAAATCGGTGTAGCCGGCCAGTTCATAGCCATGGCCGGTACAGCCGGAGGCCCCAAATACGGGGTTGCGGAAGACGGCCCGCCCCAGACGGGTCTCAAGGCTGAGCATGGAAGGCCACCTCCTCTCCCCGAAAGACGGGGCCGTCTTTGCAGACCTTTTTGTAGGTCACGCCGCCGGGCGTATGGATGGCAATGGCACAGCCCAGGCAGATACCGATACCGCAGGCCATGCGCCGTTCCATGGACAGCTGGCAGGGCACGCCGTGCGCCGCCGCGCGCTCCGCCACGGATTCCAGCAGCCCCTCCGGCCCGCAGGAGAATACCGCGTCCGCGCCCTGCGCCAGCAGGGCGTCCAGCGCGGCGGGAAGGGCGGAGCGGTTTTCACAGCAGGAAACGTCCAGCCTTTCCCGGAAGGGAAGCGCATCCAGCAATGCCGCGTCCCGCCGGGGCGAAAACAGCAGACGCACCCGCTTCCCCTCGTCCAGCAGGCGCCGGGCCAGGAAACCCATGGGGGCCAGGCCGATCCCGCCCGCAACCAGGAGACAGTCCCTTGTGTCCGTTTCCCAGGAAAAGCCGCTGCCCAGAGGCCCCAATACGTCGATCTCCATTCCAGGCGTCCAGCCGGTCATATACTCCGTGCCCCGGCCCACGGTACGTACCAGAAGAGAAAAGGTCTCCGTCCCGTCGGCGTCAAAGAGACTGATAGGGCGGCGCAGGAAGGGGTCGCAGCCGCCGGTGAGCTTCAATTCCACAAACTGGCCGGGCAGGGCGGCCCGAGCGATTGCGGGGCAGGTAAAGCGATACAGGGTGTCCCGCGCCGTCACAGGGCGCAGCTCGGTCAATCGCACGAACATGGGGACCCTCCTCAGATGCGGGCCACGCCGCTGTCGCGGGCGGCCCGGGCCACGGCGGCGGCCACCGTCCTGCCCACCCGGGGGTCGAAGGCGGCGGGGATGATGTAATCGGCGTTCAGCTCTTCGTCTGAAATGAGGCCCGCCAGCGCCTCGGCCGCCGCGACCTTCATCGCCTCGTTGATGTCGCTGGCCCGCACGTCGAACGCGCCACGGAAGATGCCCGGGAACGCCAGCACGTTGTTGATCTGGTTGGGGAAGTCGCTGCGCCCCGTGGCCACCA
>NZ_JALFGV010000144.1:0-4795 GCF_022777125.1 Lawsonibacter sp. | reverse complement strand
GCGGGCGGGGGGGCGGCGGGCGCCCCCCCGCCGGACTTACGCGTGCTGATTGATGATGACGCTCTCCCAGGCGCCCCGCTCCAGGTCGATATAGCGCACGAAGAGGGAGACCTTGTTGTCTTCGTTGAGGTTGTTCCACAGCAGATGGGCAAATTCCTGCGGCGTCTCGCTGGTGATGGCCACCTGCTCCGGCTCGCCCTCAAAAGAGGGGAGGGGATCGCCGTCGCCCAGGTAGGTATGGATAAAATGCCCCTGGCCGGCAATGGGGTTTTCGTAGGCGAAAAAGTACCGGCGGCAGGAGGACGCCTCTCCGTCCGCGCTTTTCAGAATGGACAGGGTATAGTCGCCGTTGCCGTGCACCAGGCCGGAAATGCGGGGCGTGTAGTTGGGGCCGTCCGGCTCAAACGTGCGGGTATGCAGGGCCTGTGCAAAGGTCTTGCCCGCCGCCAGGCCCTCCCGGACGGTGTCGGTCTGGTCGCCGTTGGTGACGATGGTAGAGCTGCCGAAGACCCGCACCGGGGCGTAGATGATCAGGGACGGATCGGTCATTTTAGAGGGGTCAAAGGCCTGGGTACGGATGCCGTCGGGGGTTTCCACAAACACCCGGTTGCGGGAATTTTCGCTGCGGCCCATAATGAAATAGGCGATCACAGCCTTCGCCCCGTCGGGAGAGCGGCCCAGTACGATGCCCCGGCCGGGATAGGGATTGGCGCGCAGCAGCGCGGTCAGATCAAGCGTTTTCATTGACAAACAGCTCCCTCGGTTATTTTGACGTGCCGCCCCTCCACATGGAGGCGGCCCTCGCAGAACAGGGATACGGCCCGGGGCAGGATGCTCCACTCACACTGCTCCATGACCCGGCGCTGGAGCGTCTCCGGCGTGTCGTCCTCCCGGATGTCCACCGCCTTTTGCAGTACGATGGGACCGCCGTCCGGCTCCTCGTTGACGAAATGGACGGTGGCGCCGGTGACCTTGACGCCATAGTCCAGAGCTTTTTCGTGGACATGCAGGCCGTAATAGCCCGCGCCGCAGAAGGAAGGGATCAGGGCGGGATGGACGTTGAGAATGGCGTTGGGATAGGCCTGCACCATCTCCTCGGTGAGGATGTGCAGGAAGCCCGCCAGCACTACCAGGCCGATCTCCAGCCCGCGCAGCTGCTCCACCAGGGCGGCGGTCATCTCCCGGTTGGAGCCGTAGTCCTTCCGGGAGACCACATAGCCGGGGATACCGGCCCGGGCGGCCCGTTCCAGAGCAAAAGCGTCGGCGCGGGAGGAGATCACGGCGGCGATGACACCGTTTTTCAGCTCTCCCCGTCCCTGCGCGTCGATGAGCGCCTGGAGATTGGTGCCGCCTCCGGACACCAGCACGGCGATTCGTGTCATAGTGATACCTCGCAGAGTTTCCGCCGGAGGCGGAAATGAATTTCGAAGTCGTGCGCAGGCGGCGCGGACGCCCCCGCGGTCAGGAGGGCGCCTTCGCTGCCGCCCGGGCTCATACCAGCTCCACGCCCGCGTCGCCCTTGACCACGGAACCGATCACATAGGACTGCTCTCCGGCCCGGGCCAGCACGTCCAGGGCGTTGCCGATCTGGTCCTTGGGGATGGCGATGACCAGGCCGATGCCCATGTTGAAGGTGTTGTACATATCCCGCGCGGGGATGTCTCCGGCCTTTTGGATCAGTTCGAAGATCGGGGGCACCGGGAAAGAAGCGGTCTGGATCCGGGCGGTGAGCCCCTCCTTCATCATGCGGGGCACGTTCTCATACAGGCCGCCGCCGGTGATGTGGCTGACCGCCTTCACGTCCACCCCGTGCTGCCGCAGGCAGCGGATGGAGCGCACATAGATGTGGGTGGGACGCAGCAGCTCCTCTCCCAGCGTATGGCCCAGATCGGACACGTAGGTCTCCAGGGGCTTGGCGTCGTCGGCAATGCCGAAGACCTTGCGCACCAGGGAAAAACCGTTGGAGTGCACGCCGTTGGAGCCCAGGCCGATGAGCAGGTCCCCCTCCTGCAGCGTGGAGCCGTCGATCATTTTGGCCTGATCCACCAGACCAACGGAGAAGCCGGCCAGATCGTATTCCTGTTCCGGGTAGAAGCCGGGCATCTCGGCGGTCTCGCCGCCCACCAGGGCGCAGCCCGCCTGGCGGCAGCCTTCGGTGACGCCGGAAACGATGGCCTCGATGCGGCTGGGCAGGTTCTTGCCCACGGCCAGATAATCCAGGAAAAACAGGGGCATGGCCCCGGCGCAGATGATATCGTTGACGCACATGGCCACACAGTCGATGCCCACGGTGTCGTGCTTGTCCATCAGAAAGGCGATCTTCAGCTTGGTGCCCACGCCGTCCGTGCCGGAGACCAAAAGGGGCTTATCCATGCCCGCGCAGTTGGGGGCAAACAGACCGCCGAAGCCGCCCAGGGTGCCCATGACGCCGGGAATATAGGTGGATTCGACCAGGGGCTTGATGCGGTTGACCGCCTCGTAACCGGCGGTCACGTCCACGCCGGCGGCGGCGTAGGATTCAGAATGAGAATTCTTCATACAGACCTCCATTTTCCAAAGAAGTCCGAAGCAGGACATATGCCTGCGAAGGACGCCTTAACTTGTGGCCGCGGCGGCCACAGCAGCCGTGCCTGACACGGACGCGGGAGCGGCGCCTTCCCATCCGGAAAGGACGGCGGCCCCGGAAACGGTTATTCCGCTCCGCTCCAGCAATAGGTGCAGATCTTGTCGCGGTCGATGCCGATGGCCTCCAGCAGGCCGTCCAGGGACTGGTAGCCCAGCGAATCGAAGCCCAGCTTCTCACAGATGGACCGGAGCATACATCTGCCCCGCTCGGTGGAAGCGTCGGCGTACTCGTCCAGATGCGCCTGCCCCTCGTCCCCCTCCAGCTCCTGTACCGTCTTGCGGGCCAGAAGCTCCATATCGGAGTTGCTGCGGGAGAAGTTCAGATACTTGCAGCCATACATGATGGGGGGGCAGGCCGAGCGCATGTGGACCTCCTCGGCCCCGGACTCGTACAGGAACTCAACGGTCTCCCGCAGCTGCGTGCCGCGGACGATGGAATCGTCCACAAAGAGGAGCTTCTTGCCCTGGATCAGCTCAGGCACGGGGATCTGCTTCATTTTGGCCACCTGGTTGCGCACCTCCTGATTGGCGGGCATAAAGGAGCGGGGCCAGGTGGGCGTGTACTTGACGAAGGGGCGGGCGAAGGGCTTGCCGCTGCGGTTGGCAAAGCCGATGGCGTGGGGCACGCCCGAGTCGGGTACGCCGGCTACAAAGTCCACCTTGGGCAGCTGGCCCTTCTGGATCTCGTCCCGGGCCATGATCTCGCCGTTGCGGTAGCGCATGACCTCCACGTTCATGCCCTCGTAATTGGAATTGGGGTAGCCGTAATAGGTCCACAGGAAGGCGCAGATCTTCATCTGCTCGCCGGCGGGGGAGAGGGTCTCCCATCCCTCCGGCGTCAGGCGCACGATCTCACGGGGCCCCAGCTCATAAGCGTCCTGATAGCCCAGCTTATGATAGGCGAAGGATTCGAAGGAGACGCAGCAGCCCTCCTCGTTCTGGCCCACCAGTACGGGCAGACGGCCCAGCCGGTCCCGGGCGGCGATGATGGCGTCGGGGGTAAGCACGAGAATGGTGCAGGAGCCGTCGATCGCCTCCTGCGCGTGGCGGATACCGGAGACCAGGTCGCTTTTCTGGTTGATGAGGGCGGCGGTGAGTTCGGTGGAATTGACCTTGCCCGAACTCATGGCCATGAACTGGTGGCCGTGGTCGGAAAAATACGTCTCCACCAGAGTGTCGGCATTGTTGATGATACCCACGGTGGTGATGGCGTACAGCCCCAGGTGGGAGCGCACCAGCAGCGGCTGAGGATCGGTGTCGCTGATGCAGCCGATGCCCGCGCAGCCCCGGAATTCCCCCAGATCCCCTTCAAATTTGGTGCGGAAGGGGGTGTTCTCAATGTTGTGGATCTGCCGCTGAAAGCCGGCCTCGCGGTCGTAAACCGCCATGCCGCCCCGGCGGGTGCCCAGATGGGAGTGATAGTCGGTGCCGAAGAATAGGTCCAGCACGCAGTCGCGCTTGGAGACAGCGCCGAAAAATCCACCCATGGCCTACTCCACGCCGGTCAGGCGGCGCATGACCTCCTCGTAGGCCTCCTCCGCGCCGCCCAGATCCCGGCGGAAGCGGTCCTTGTCCAGCTTCTCATGGGTCTTCTCATCCCACAGGCGGCAGGTGTCGGGGCTGATCTCGTCGGCCAATACGATCTGGCCGTCGGCGGTCCTGCCGAATTCCAGCTTGAAATCCACCAGGTCGATGCCGATCTCCTTCATGAACCCTTTCAGCAGTTCGTTGACGGTAAAGGCGTAGTTCTTGATGAGCGCGATCTCCTCGGCGGTGGCCAGCTTGAGGGCCAGGGCGTGATAGGTGTTGATGAGCGGATCGCCCAGGTCGTCGTTTTTATAGGAAAACTCAATGGTGGGAGCGTCAAATACAATGCCCTCCTCCACGCCGTAGCGCTTGGCGAAGGAGCCGGCCGAGAGGTTGCGGATGATGACCTCCAGCGGCACGATGGAGACTTTCTTCACGGCGGTTTCGCGGTCGCTGAGCTCCTCCACCAGGTGGGTGGGCACACCCTTGGCCTCCAGCCGGCGCATCAGGTTGTTCGTCATGCGGTTGTTGATGGCGCCCTTGCCGGTGATGGTGCCCTTCTTCAGGCCGTCAAACGCGGTGGCATCGTCCTTGTAGGAGACGATAACAACATTGGGGTCCTCGGTGGAATAGACCTTCTTGG
>NZ_JALFGV010000037.1:0-20598 GCF_022777125.1 Lawsonibacter sp. | reverse complement strand
ACGATGATGGGGATGCCGGCGGCCTTGGCGTGGTTGATGGACTCCACGGTCTGGGGCATAATGCCGTCGTCCGCGGCCACCACGAGGATGGCGATATCGGTGACCATGGCGCCCCGGGCGCGCATGGCGGTAAAGGCCTCGTGGCCGGGGGTATCCAGGAAGGTGATGGTCTTGCCGTTCACATCCACCTGGTAGGCGCCGATATGCTGGGTGATGCCGCCGGCCTCGCCGGAGACCACGTTGGCGGAGCGGATATAGTCCAGCAGGGAGGTCTTGCCGTGGTCCACGTGGCCCATGACCACCACCACGGGGGCCCGGGGCACCAGATCCTCCTCCTTGTCCTCCGCGGTGTCGATCAGGCGCTCCTCGATGGTAACGATGACCTCCTTCTCCACCTTACAGCCCAGCTCCTCGGCAATGATGGCTGCGGTATCAAAATCGATCACATCGCTGAGCGAGGCCATGACGCCGTTCTTCATCAGGGTCTTGACCACCTCGGCCCCGGTCTTCTTCATGCGGGAAGCCAGCTCGCCCACGCTGATCTCGTCGGGGATCTTGACCACCAGGGGGGTCTTTTTCGCGATCTCCATCTGGAGCCGGCGCATCTTCTCCTGTTCCTCCTGGCGGCGCTTGTTCCCCTGGAACGCGCCCCGGCGGTTGTTGTTGCGGCCCTGGAACTTCTGCTTGCCCGCCTGCATCTGATTGGTCTTTCCGGCGGCCAGCTTCTCCAGCCGCTCGTCGTATTTCTCCAGGTTGACGTTGCCGCCCTTGCGGGTATCCACCACCTTCTTTTCCGGTACCCGGGTGGCGGGGCGGTTTGCCGGCGGCTGACCGCCGTTGTTCTGGGTCTGCGCGCCCGCCGCCCCGGCCGCCTTCTGGGCCTGGGGCTGGGCCTCCCGCCGGGGCTGCTGCTGGCCGCCGTTCTGGGCCGGGCGCTGGTTCGGCTGGGCCGGGCGGTTCCCCTGGTTCTGCTGCTGGGGCGCAGGAGCCTTGGCGCTCTGGGCGCTCTTGGGCTCCCGGTACACATCGGCGTAGATGCTCTCGATGCTCTCGACCTGATTGCGCTGGGTCAGGCTCTCAAAGATCAGCGACAGCTCGCGGTCATCCAGCACCTGCATGTGATTTTTGGGTGTCGTCGCGTATTGGGTCAGGATATCGGCAATCTCCTTGGAGTTCTTGCCAAAATCCTTGGCCACCTCATGGACTCGATACTTGTTCAGCAAATAAAGCCACCTCCAACTGGCAGGCTTGCACCAATAGGAAAGCGCGGCGCCTGCGCTGCGCTTTCTTATTGGAACAAGCCCGGTTCATTCCAATGCTCACGTATGCCATTTCGTCTCATGGCGTCTTCTTCTTGACGGTCACCACGCCCCGGGGCAGGGAACGCTTGGGCTTGGGTGCGGGCGCTTCCGCCTTGGACGGCGGCGTCCCAGGCCTTGCGGCTTGGGCGCCGGCTCTGCGGCGGTGCTCCTCCGCCCTGCCGGGCGGGTGCGGCGCTTCCTTCGGCGGCGCGGCCCAGGGCTTCTTTTTGCCCGTTTGCAGGTTTTTCTCGTGGCGGCGCTGTTCCTTTTGGCGCTGAAGGGTCTTTTCCGCCCGGACCGCCAGCTCCGCCGCCGCCGCGCCATACTGCTCCGGGTCCGCCCCGGCCAGCTTTCCGGCCAGCGCGGAAGCAAGCCCCACGTCGGTCAGGGCCAGCATGGCGCAGGACGCGCGCCCCACCATGCCCCCCAGCACGCTCTTGGGATAGGGCAGACGCAGCACGCAGGTCTTGCCCGCCTCGGCAAAGTGGGCGGCCCGCCGGGCGCTGTTCTCCGCCGCGTCGGCGGCCACCAGGATCAGCCTGGCCTGCCGCGCCCGCGCGGCGGCGCCCACCGGCTCTTCCCCGATCTCCAGGCGTCCCGCCTTCCTGGCGATGCCGATCAGGTGCAGCACACTATCCATCTCCGCCCTCCTTCATCTGCTCCTCCAGGGCGTCATACACCCCGTCGGGCATGGGGGCGGAAAAGGCCCGCTCCAGGGCCCTGGCTTTCCGCGCCCGCTTCAGGCACTCCAAATCGGGGCAGACATAGGCGCCCCGGCCCGGCTTTTTCCCTTTAAAATCCAGGGAGACTTCTCCCTCCGGGGACTTGACCACCCGGATCAGCTCCTTCTTCGGCTTCATCTCCCGGCAGCCGACGCACTGGCGCAGGGGTATCTTCTTGGGCACGGTACGCTCCTCCCTTCCCGCTGTTGCGCTCGCTGAGGCGTTTGCGCGCTGATTCGCCGCGCGCCTTTTCCCCGCCCGCAGCGCCCCCGTCCCCCGGGGCTCCTGCGTGGGCTTTACGCCTCAGTCTCGTCTTCGTCCTCGAGCACCACGTCCTCCGGCTCTTCCCCGGCGGGGGCGGACGCGGGCTTAATGTCGATCTTCCAGCCCGTCAGCTTGGCGGCCAGCCGGGCGTTCTGCCCCTCCTTGCCGATGGCCAGGGAGAGCTGGTCGTCGGGCACCACTACCCGGCAGGTCTTGCCCTCCTCCTGGGTGGCGACGCTGATGACGTCCGCGGGGGAGAGGGCTGCGGCGATATAGGCGGCATGGTCCTCAGACCATTTGATGATATCCACCTTCTCGCCCTTGAGTTCGTCTACGATATTGTTGACCCGCTGGCCCTTCGGCCCCACGCAGGCGCCGATGGGGTCCACGTTGGGGTCGGCGGACCAGACGGCCAGCTTGGTGCGGCTGCCCGCCTCCCGGGCGATGGACTTGACCTCCACGGTACCGTCGTAGATCTCGGGTACCTCCAGCTCAAACAGGCGCTTGACCAGGCCCGGATGGGTGCGGGAGATGAGGACCTGGGGCCCCTTGGTGGAACGGCGGACCTCCACCACGTATACCTTCAGGCGCATGCCCTCCACGTAGCTTTCGCCGCGGACCTGCTCGCCGGGGGCGAGGAAGGCCTCGGTGGCCTCGCTGCCGGAGCCGATGCGCAGGCTCACCCCGCCGGAGCGGGGGTCCACGCGGGTGATCACGCCGGTGAGGATCTCATGCTCCTTGGAGCTGAACTCATCATATATCATGCCCCGCTCGGCCTCCCGCATGCCCTGGATGATGACCTGGCGGGCGGTCTGTGCGGCGATTCGGCCGAAGTCGCGGGTACGCACTTCAATGCGGATCACATCGCCCAGGCCGGCCTGAGGCAGCTTCTGACGGGCCTCCTCCAGGCTCATTTCCGTACAGGGATTGTCGACGGTCTCCACCACGTCCTTCTTCACGAACATGCGCACCGTGCCGGCGGCCTCGTTGGCCTCCACCACCACGTTGTCCCCCACGCCCTCGTGATCGCGCTTATAAGCGGAGACCAGGGCCTGGGTGATCTTCTCCAGCATATAGTCCTTGGGGATGCCCTTTTCCTTCTCGATCAGTCCGATGGCGGCAAAGAACTCCGCCCCGTCCAGTTCATTGGACTTCTGCGCTTTCGTATTCTTCTTCGGCATAGCTATTCTCCTTCACAATCACCACGCGGCGTCAGAACCGCACGCTCAATCTCACCCGGGCCACGTCCTTTTTGGGAAAGGTACGCTCCCCCTGCGGCGCGGCGATGGTCACGTCCCCGTCCTGATAGGCCAGCAGCGTCCCCACATGATCCTTCCGGCCGTCCGCCGGACGGTAGAGGCGCACCTCCACCTCCGCGCCTATAAACTGTTCAAAATGCTCCGGTTTTTTCAGGGGGCGGTCCGCCCCGGCGGAGGAGACCTCCAGCACATAGCTGCCCTCGATGGGGTCCGCCTGATCCAGCGCGTCGGACAGAGGGCGGGAGACTGCCTCGCAGTCATGGATGGAAACGCCCTCCGGCTTGTCGATATACACCCGCAGAAACCACTGCCCCGCCTCCCGGACGTACTCCACATCCCAGAGCGAACAGCCCTGCGCCGCCGCCATGGGCGCGGCAAGGCCCTGCACCAGCTCGGTCACTTTCGCCACGGGCTCACCTCCGTTTCAAGTCTTCCAGAAAATTGCTTCCCGGTTTTATTCAATAAGAAAGAGCGGGGCGAACCCCACTCTCACCATACTTCCACTACTATCCTGCCCAACTATACCACAAAAGCGCCCCCAGCGCAAGGGTTTGGCGCGATTTTTTGCTTCCGCCGCCGGAACTTCGGCAATGTGCGCTGCGTCTAAAGCTGCGGCTGCGGATTTGTAATCGTATTTTCGTTGACATAATGGTACGCTTTGATAAAATAGACCCTATGGATGAAACGAGACAAAGGAGACTGGCTTATGGAAGGCAACCGTGTGGCGCTGGCGATCCTGGAGCAGGTAAAAAAAGCCGTGGTCGGCAAGGACGAGGTGCTGGCCAAGGCGCTGCTGGCCATTCTGGCCCGGGGGCACATCCTGCTGGAGGATATCCCCGGCGTGGGCAAGACCACCATGGCCCTGGCCTTTTCCAAGGCCCTGGCCTTACAGTATAACCGGGTCCAGTTCACCCCGGATGTGATGCCCTCGGACATTACGGGCTTTTCTCTCTTCAACAAGCTCTCAGGCAAAATGGAGTATCAGCCGGGGGCGGTGCTGTGCAATCTCTTTTTGGCGGACGAGCTCAACCGGGCCACCAGCCGCACCCAGTCCGCCCTGCTGGAGGCCATGGAGGAGGGCCAGGTCACGGTGGACGGAACGGTGCACCCGGTGCCCCAGCCCTTTTTGGTCATCGCCACACAGAACCCCGCCGGCGCCTCGGGCACTCAGCTGCTGCCCGACTCCCAGCTGGACCGGTTCATGGTGCGCCTGTCCATCGGCTACCCCACTGCCTCGGACGAGGCCGATATGGTCCGCCGCAAACAAAGCGGCAATCCGCTGGAGCGCGTGGAGCAGGTGCTGGACCTGGACGGCCTGAACGCCCTCCGGGCCCAGGCCGATGCGGTGCACGTGTCCGATCCGGTACTGGATTACATCGTCCGCCTGGTAGGCGCCACCCGGGAGCATCCCATGCTCCTTCAGGGGGCCAGCCCCCGGGCCACCCTCGCGGTGACCGCCATGGCCAAGGCCGCCGCCCTGGTCCTGGGACGTGATTATGTAAATCCGGAAGACGTGCGCACCGTCTTTTCCGATGTGGTCAGCCACCGGCTGATCCGCTCACCCCGGGCACAGCAGGACGGCAGATGCGATCCGGCGGGAGACGTGCTCAAAGTCGTGCCCGCGCCCCGCATCAAGTGAGGCCGCCATGCTGCACCGACGTGTCGCTTACGCCGCCGCCCTGGCTGCCGCCCTGCTGTTCCAGATCTTTTTCAAGGGCTGGTTCTCCGCGTTCCTGCTTGCCCTGGTGGTCATTTTTCCTGTTCTGGCCCTGGCTTTGAGCCTGCCGGCCATTCTTTCCTGCGCCCTGGAGCTCTCTCCCTGCGTCCCGGCGGTGGAGCGGGGCGGCGCCGCCCGGTTCCAGGTCCGGCTGCGCAACCCCGCCGGGCTTCCCCTCTCCCTCCTGCGGGTCCGTTTGTCTTATGTCAACCAGCTGACCGGTCAGACCGAGACCCTCCGTCGGGAGGTGCGCGGCGCCTCCCGGGGCGCGGCCTTTTCCCTGGACGCGGACACCGCCCACTGCGGACGCCTGGTATGCACCGTGACGCGGCTGAGCATATGCGACCTGCTGGGGTTGTGCTCCCTTCCCCGCCCGGTCTCCGGTCAGGCGGAGCTGCTGGTGCTGCCTGTGCCCGCATCTCTTGAGATCCCTCCGGAGCTCACCGGGGAACAGGACCGCGGAAAGCGCCTGCGGCCCCGGCCCGGCGGCGGCCCCGGCGAAGACTATGACCTGCGCGCCTACCGCCCCGGCGACCCCATGAAGAGCGTCCACTGGAAGCTCTCCACCAAGCGGGACGAGCTGGTGGTACGGGAAGTGCTGGAGCCCTGCCGGGCGGAACTGATCCTGAGCTTCGATCATTTCGGTACGCCCGAGACCCTGGACGCCGTGCTGGACCGTCTGTGCGCCCTGTCCCGGGCCCTGCTGGAACGGGAACGCCCCCACCGCATCCAGTGGGCCGACCCCGTGAGCGGCGCAGTGGAGGACCATTCGGTGGAGGATGCGCGGGGCCTGCGCGCCGCCCTCGCCGCCGCCTGCTCCGCCCCCGCCCCGGAGACGGGCCGTTCCATTCTGGACGGAGCGCTCTGCGTCCAAAGCGCCGGAGGCCGCCACATCCACGTGACGGCCCACGGCCTGAAAGGGGGCGCAGCGGTATGAGGCGTCGCCGTGCCCGCACGCCCCGGCGGGGTCCTCTTGGCGTACTGGGGGACGGGGCGCTGCTCTTTCTGATTCTGACCGGGACGCTTTTTTCCTTTCTGACCGCCTTCGGCGCGGCGGTTCTGTCCCTGCCGCTGCTGCTGGGCTGCGCCGCCTGCGCCCTGCTTTTCCTGGGGGTCTTTTCCCTGCCCCGGCGCCGCCTGTCGCTCCTGCTGCTTCTGCTGCTCCTGCTGGGGCTGTGGCTCCTGGCCCTGTGGCGTCTCTGGGATACGCTGACGCTGGGCGAGATCGCCCTGCGCTGCGCCGTTCACAATTCCATTGCCGACAGTCTGGGCCGGAACAGCTACATTCACCCCATCGCCCAACTCCCGGAGCAGACCTGGCTCCGCGCCGCCACCACGCTGGCGCTGTGTGCCGCGGCGGCGCTGGGCGCGCTGCTGGGCCTGTCCATCGTCCGGCTGCGCTCCGGTCTTCTGACGCTGCTCTTCTCCCTTCCCTTCCTGGCCGTTCCCCTGGCGTTCACCCTGACCCCGGCATGGCTGCCCCTGATGGCGGTACTGCTGGGCTGGGGCGTGCTTGTGCTCTGTTCGCTCACCGCCCGGTGGGACGGCGGGGGAAGCGCGCGGCTCTGTCTGGTCGCCCTGCCGGTGCTGGCACTCGTGCTGCTGCTACTGAATGTGGCTCTGCCGCAGGAGTCCTACCGGCGCCCCGCCTGGGCGGACCAGGCCAACGAGGCGATCACCAACTGGGCCGTGCGCGTAAGCGACCGGCTCTTCCCCGGCCTGAAGCTGGGGGGCGGCGGCACCCTGTCCGGGGCCGACGCCAGCGTGGACCTGGCCGACGCGGGCCCCCTGCGCTATTCCGGGCGTACGGTGCTGGAGGTCAGCACCTCCCTGCGGGGCCGGCTCTACCTGCGCGGATTTTCCGGCGCGGTATACGACGGCGGCTCCTGGGCGCCCCTGGATGAGCAAAGCTACGAGAGCGAGCCCCTCTACAGCAGCACCTACCGCCCCGCCTGGACCCGGGACGACGTTCAGCCCATGAATTTTCCCGCCCTGGCCGACCGCGCCAGTGTTCCGGGCAAGGACTACGCCAGCGTCACCATCCGCAATCTGGGCGCCGATCCGGGCTATGTATACTATCCCTATCAGCTGCTCTCCACTCCGGAAGAGATCTCCGGCGGGCAGTTTGTACACGACGCTTATCTGGCCCGGGAGGAAGGCGTCTGGACGCATACGCTCTATGTGCAGCCCGAATGCGACCCGCTCTCCGGCGCCCAGCTGCCGGAGGAGCTCCGGGACGCCGAGCAGGAATACGCCCGCTTCGTCTATCAAAACTACACCGGCGTGCCGGACGCACTGAGCGACACGCTGTACCGCCACCTGATCTCCATGGTGGCCGAGCCGGAGGCCTGTCTGCCCGGCGGCGCGGAGAACGAGCACTATCAGGCGCTGATGTACGGCAGCTATGGGGGCAACGCCGCGTTTGCCCTGACCCTTTCCGCCCTGATCTCCGACTACCTGGGCCAGCTGGCCGTGTACGATCCGGCTACGCCCGCCGTCCCGGAGGGGGAGGATTACGTGCGCTGGTTCCTGGAGGAAAGCCGCCGGGGCTACTGCATGCATTTTGCCAGCGCCGCCGTCCTGCTGCTGCGTTATAACGGCGTCCCCGCCCGGTATGTGTCCGGCTACGTGGCCGACGTGGCCTCTTCCGGAACGGCCCGCGTGCCCGACTCCAACGCCCATGCCTGGGTGGAGATCTACCTGGACGGCTACGGGTGGCATCCCGTGGAGGTCACCCCCGCCTACGCCGGGGCGCAGCCCGGCCAGAGCGGCACTCCTGCCGAAACGGCGCAGCCCACGCCCACCCCCAGCGCGGCTCCCGCGCCGTCCCGGGGCCCCAACGCCGCCGTGCCCACGCCCACGCCCACGCCTCAGGCCCAGGCGGCCCAGAGCGCGCCCTTCGATCTACGCCTGCTGCTCTTCCCGGCGGGGATGGGCCTGCTTCTGGCGCTGTTCGCCCTGCGGCGGCGGCTGGCGCTGAGGCGGCGGGAGCGCCGTTTCCGCCAGGCAGACGCCAACCGGGCCGTGATCGAGGCCTATCTCTACCTCCAGCGGCTGGAGCGCTGGGGCGGCGTGATGCCGGAGACGGCTGAAGCGCTCGCCAAAAAGGCCGCGTTCAGCCAGCACGCCATGACCCAGCCGGAGCGGGAAGCCGTTGTCTCCGCCGCCCGCGCCTGCGCCGCCCGCGTGGACGCCGCGCTCCCCCGCTGGAGACGGCTGCTCTTCCGGTATTGGTTCGGGCTGTAGACGCTCTGGAAGGGCGCAAGCAGGGAACGTCCCCCGGCGGTCCTGGCGGGACCGCCGGGGGACGCCACAGTCTGTCGAAAACGGCCCGCGTCATTCGGTCAGCGCAAATACGCCGGGAACCCGTTCGTCCTTGTCAAAAACGTTGTTGTACTGCAAAATCCGGTACTGCGTCAGCTGGTCCGCCAGCGTTTGAGGCAGGGCGTCCCGCTCTCCGTACCAGTTGCCCGCGCTGTCCCGGATCCCCACGGTGTTGATCACAGGGAGCTGCCGGCGGAGCCGGGACAAAAACGCCTGATACTGCGTCCTGGGCAAATTGGCGGCGTCCATCAGCAGGGCGGAGAGATAATTGAGCGAGAGCTCCACCCCCTCCTCCTCCGGGATATCGTAATTGGCCCAGAGCACAAAGGGCACCATCTGCTTTTTTTCCGCCCAGGCGGTGGCGGGGTCGGTTCCCAGCACCCGGTTATAAAAGCTGGTGGCCACCTGGGGCTGATGGTCGCCGAACAGCAGGATCATCGTCGGCTCCTCCACCTGGGCGAAATATTCCACCAGCTCCTCAAAGGCCCGGTCGCTCTCATGGATCAGGGAGAGGTACTGGTCCACGGTGGGGAATTTCCCCTCCATGGGCCCGGTCAGCCAGCTCGTCCGTTCCAGGCCGGTCCAGGGCATGTTGTAGCTGCTGTGATTCTGCATGGTCACGTTGAAGAAAAAGAGCTTTTCGCCCGCTTCCTTTTCCTCGTAGAGCCGGATGAGATGCTCATAGTTGGACCGGTCGGAGACATACCCCTCCCCGGCCTTGCCCCGCAGGTAGTCCCAGTCCTGGAAATCCCGCTGGAAATACGTCTCGTCAAAGCCGTAATCGGCGTATACGCTCACCCGGTTCCAGCCGGAGGTCAGATAGGGGTGCATCGCCACACAGCGGTAGCCCAGCGCCTTCATCTGTCCCACCAGGGAGGGGTCCCCGTCGGACACATAGAGCTGGTAGGCCACGGTGCTGGCCGGTAGAAAGGCCATGGTATTGCCGGTGAAAAATTCATATTCGGAATTCGCGGTGTTGCCCCCGAACACGGAGGAATAGGCATAGCCCTTGATCGTGTTTTCCGTCAGGGAGCGGAGGAAGGGCATCGCGTCCTGATTGGTCTGCACGCCCGGCAGCACCGACAGGTCGGAGAAGGACTCGTTCATGACGACGATCACGTTGACCGGCGTCTCCCCCTCGGCTTCGGCGCCGGCGGCCGCGCCGCCGGCCAGCGCCTGGGCGGCCTGGGGGGAGTAGCCCTCCGGCTGCTCGGTGCGCATGTACTTCATACAAACGGTAAAATTCAGCAGCAGGCCGTTGCCCCGGGTGGTCCACAGGGAGGGCTGCACGCCCAGGGCCTCCACGATCCCGGTCCCGAAGAAGAGCGCGAGGTACGCCGCCGTCACGCCCGCGGTGCACGCCAGCCGCCTCCAGGAGCGGGCGTGCCGCGCCTCCCGCGGCAGCAGCGACACCAGCAGCAGAACGGCCAGCATGATCAGGAAGGTGATCACCTGTTTGAAGTCGGGGGTATAGTCGTAATGGACGGCCACATTCGCGGCGGTACGCAGGGAGAGGAAGTCCGCCGGGAAGAGGGTGCGCCCCCGAAAGGCGATCAGGTAATGGCTGGCGCAGCCGAACGCCCAGGCCGTGCCCAGACCCCACTTCACCGCCGATGTCCGCCGCCGGAAGATCGTGTAAAACGCCAGCTCCCCCAGATAGTACCAGGCCAGGTTGAGCAGGATCTGCACCGCGGTGAAATCGGTCCAGGGGTTATTATAGTTGAGCGCCTCCACCAGCGTGAAGGAGAGCAGCGGGGTCAGCAGCAGCAGCAGGCGGGAGATCCGGGCCGCCTTGACCTCGTCCAGCGCCAGCTTGGGGTAGCGCAGCCGCCGCCGCAGTTCATTCCGTTGTTTGGGATAGGACACCTGGGAACTCATATTACGCCTCTTTTACCCTTTCATGACGGCTTTTTTACGTTTTGCATGGTCTGCATTATAGCAAGCAAAGCCCGAAAGCGCAACGCGCTTTCGGGCTTTTTAATGAAATCTTCATCTGTTTTTTTGCCGCAGGGGCGGGCCCTCCAGAGCGAGCACCCGGTCGCAGCAGGAGAGCACCGCCTCCTGATGGCTGGTCAGCAGCACCGGCGTTCCCAGGGCCCGGATACGCGCCAGGATGCGTCCGGCCCGCTGCGCGTCCACACCGGCAAACGGTTCGTCCAGCAAAAGCAGCGCGCCCCCGCAGGCCAGGCACCGGGCCAGCGCCAGCCGCCGGCCCATGCCGCCGGAGAGCTGGGCCGGATACCGCGCCTGCTCCCCCGCCAGCTCCACCAGTTCCAGCCAGCGGCCGGCCTCCCCCCGCCGGGCCTTCGGCAGCACATCGGTGATGTGCTGCCCCACCGTGCGCCAGGGCAGCAGCCGGTCCTCCTGAAAGAGCAGGCTCACCGGTCCGGGGAGGGACGCCGTCCCGGCCTGCGGCTTTTGCAGCCCCGCCAGTACCCGCAGCAGGGTGGTCTTGCCGCAGCCGGAGGGTCCGGACAGGGCGGTGATCCCCTGCTCCGGCACCGCCAGGGAAAATCCGTCCAAAACGGTCTTCTCTGCAAAACAGACGGTAATATTCGACACCGATATCACACCCGCGCCTCCTTTCCCCACCGCCGGAACAGGAAACCCAGGGCGTACTCCAGCACAAAGCTCAGGGCAATGACCGCCGCCGTCCAGGCGAAGAGGGCGGGCGTGTCCAGGGTGATCTTGGCGCGGTAAAGCTCCTTGCCGATGGCCAGGGCGGGCTGGCAGAGCACCTCCGCCGCCACCCCCGCTTTCCAGGCCAGGCCCAGGGCGGTGGCGCAGCCGCTGGCGACATACGGCAGGGCGCAGGGCACATAGATGAGACGCAGCTTCTTTCCGGGGGAAAAGCGGTAGGCCCCGGCGGCCTCCAGCAGCTTGGGATCGGTCTGGCCGATCCCTTTGCACACATTGCCCCACAGTACCGGCAGCACCATCAGCGCGGAAACCACGGCGGGCACCCGCCCTGTGGGCGCCCACAGGAGCACCAGCACGATGAAGGAGGCCACCGGGGTGGCCCGGATCACCTTCACCGCCGGGGCGATCAGCCGTCCGGCCCAGGGCTGGGCACAGGTGAGGGCGGCCAAAAGCGCCCCCAGGGCCGCGCCTGCGGCAAAGCCGCCGAAAATGCGCCCCAGGCTCATCAGAGCCGAGCGCCAGAAAACCGCCGTTCCCGCCAGCTCCCACAGCCGCGCCGCCACCGCCAGCGGACCGGGCAGCAGCAGCTGCTTGCCCACCCAAAGGGCCGCAAGCTGCCAAACCCCCAGCCAAAAGGCCAGGGGTATGACAACGTTTCGTATTCTTGCGCCTATCCGATTACGGGACGTAGTAGAAGGCGTCATCGGGGATGGCACCTCCGATCGAAGTGGGATCGGCCGCAAAGAGCACCTCATAGTAGCTGGAAACCTCCATCAGGTCCTCCCCGTCCACATAGACCAAATTGGCCTGGGGGATGGCCGCCTTGGCCACGGCGGCCTTGGGAACGATCTCATACTGCTCCATCAGGGCGGCGGCCTGCTCGGGTTCGGCGTTGGCGTATGCAATGGACGCCTTGTAGTCGGCCAGGATTCCGCTTACCAGCTCGCTGTTCTCCTCCAGCCACTCCGTGCGCCCCACCAGGCAGCCCATGGTGAACGTCCCCCGGGCGCCGGACCCGGCCCAGGCGTCGTTCAGGTCCACCGCGTCCCGCACGTCGGCGTTCTGGAGCATGACGCTGGTGGCCGCGGGTACCGGGAGCATGCACAGTTCGATCTCGCCGGAGGCCATGAGGGTGGTCAGCTCGTCGCTGGTCTTCCACTCAATGGTCACATCCCGGCCGGGGGTCAAGCCGTTCTGCTCCAGCAGATAATGGAGCACATACTCCGGATTGGCGCCCTGGCCGGTGGCGTAAAGGGTCTTGCCCGCCAGGTCGGCCATGCTGTGAACGCTCTCGCCGTTCTCCAGAATGTGGAGCACGCCCAGAGTATTCAGGGCCAGCAGCTTCACGCCGCCCTGGGTCTTGTTGTACAGGCTGGCGGCCAGATTGGTGGGCACGGCGGCCAGGTCCAGCTCGCCGTTGATGAGCTTGGGCACGATGTCGTTGGCCGGGTCGGCGCCCAGGGTCACCTCGTAGCGCAGCAGGGTGCCCTCATAGGTCCCGGCCTCCGCCTGGGCAAAGTCTGCGTCGTTGTCGGCCAGAAGCTTGGCGGCGCCCATACCGGTGGGGCCTTTCAGCAGGCCCAAGTTTACCGTAACATAAGGCGCCGCTGTTTCCGGGGCGGCGGTCTCGGGGGCCGCCGTCCCGGGCGGGGCCGTCTCCGGAGCGGCCGTTCCCGGGGCGGCGGTGGAGGCGCACCCGCCCAGCAGGCCGAAGGTCAGGGCCAAACTCAGCAGCAGCGCCGCAGTTTTGTTCCGTTTCATGATTTCCTCGTTCCTTTCCTCGTTTGGATCACAGCCCGTTCAGCCGCTCCTCATCCAGCAGGCGGATGCCCGCCGCCTCCCGCCGGATGGCGCCCGAGGCGGTCAGGGCATCCAGCGCGCGATAGAGGGAGGCCCGGCTCACACCCAGCCGTTTGGCCAGGCCTGTCGCCGAGCAGTCCCACTCCATCCAGCCCTCCCGGCTGTGCGTCAGCAGATACTGGGCCAGCTTGCCCTCGGCGCTTCCGGCGGCGAGGGCGTCGATCTTCTCATTCAAAAACCAGATGCGCTGGGACAGGTAGGCCACATAATTATACCCCACCGCCGGGAAGCGGGCCATCAGCTCCTCCACCAGTGCCTGTGGAAAAAAGAGCAGATCACACCGGGAACGGGCGGTCAGGGTGGTGGCGTAATCCGCCCGGTCGTTGAACAGCGCCGCCGCGCCGAACAGATCGCCCGGCTGCAGCACGCTCATGATGAGCTCCCCCTTGTTCACCTGCACCCGGCCCGCCAGCACCACCGCCAGGCAGCGGCGGAACCGGTGGGGCGCGTAGATGACCGTCCCCCGTTCCGCCCGCTCCCGCCGGCAGCGTCCGTCCGACAACGCAAACATGAGGGCCTGTTCCGGCGCGCCCCGAAACAGGAAGGTCCCCGCCAGCAGCGCCCTCAGTGTCTCCTCCACGGCCGCGCCCCATTTCTGTCTCAAATGATACAGTTTAGTTTATCACAAACTTTTAAAATGTCAACCGCTTCCATTCATTCTTTTTCCGAAAAGGGTCCCATATGCGTTCAAAAGCATAGTATGGGGAGAAAAAGGAGGGAACTCACCATGGTGAAACGCAATGACCAGCGGGCGCTGGAGCGGGCCAGGGCCCAAGCCGCCGCCCAGGCCATCATCGCCCAGGGCCGCCGGCTCCAGCCGGAGCAGGCGGCGGCGCCCGCGCTGGAGGAAGAACCGATGAACCGCTACCGAAACCCGCTCCAGGAGCGCCCGGCGGGTCCTGTTTTCCTGCCGCCCTATCCCTGTGGAAGCGACGCGCAGACACAGGCGTGCCTGGAACGGATCCTGGAGACCCTGGTGTGCCAAACCCAGCTTTTGGTGGATCTGCTGGGGGCCGTCAACTCTCTCACCGCCGCTACGCTGAGCGTCCGGGACCGGGGCTGAAAACAGGCTGAGCCCCCGCCCAAACGGCGGGGGCTCAGCGGCAGCCGGACAAAGCAGGTCTTTGTCCTCTTTAAAATTCGATCTCTTTCCGGGCCATAACGCCCCGGTCATAGGGGTGCTTTTCTTTCACCACGTGGGAAATATAGTCCGCCCGCTCGGCCAGCTGCGGGGGCAGGCTGTGACCGGTGATCGCGACCTCCATCCCCTCCGGACGCCCGTCCAGGAAAGCGCAGAGCTCCTCCATGGGCAAAAAGCCGTAGGTCGCGTCGATGACCTCGTCCAGCACCAGCAGGCGCGCCTGCTCCTGCCGGGCCAGCTCCACCGCCTGGCGGAACAGGCTCAGGCAGTTCTCCGCCGTCTCGGCCTTTTCGTCGTCGTTCATCTGGAAGGTGAACTTGTTTACGCCCTTCGTCCGCAGCAGCGTGATTTCGGGAAAGCGCTCCACAGCCTTCCCCTCGCCGCCGGCGCCGCTCTTCAAAAACTGAGCGACGACCACTCTGCGCCCCCAGCCCGCACACCGGAAGGCCAGGCCGAAGACCGCCGTGGTCTTCCCTTTTCCGTCCCCATAATAGAGCTGGACCAGCCCTTGCTCCTTTGCCAAACGGATCACCTCGCTATTTTATTTGGATCCCCCGGCGGACAGGCGGCAACCGCCTGTCCGCCGGGGCAGGATCAGTATAACAGGCTTTCCCGGCTTTTACAACTGCGTCCGGCCGCCGCACTTCTCGTGGTAGCGGCGCACCAGATCGGCCAGCGTCAGATGGTCCACCACGCCGTCCACGGCGGCCTGGATCTCGCGCCACACCTCTACGGTGACGCAGCGGTCGGCCCGCTCGCAGCAGCCCACGCCGTCGGCGCAGCTCACCGGGGCCAGACTGCCCTCCAGCACCCGCAGGATCTCGCCCACGGTATAGCCCTCCGGCGTCCGGGTCAGCAGATAGCCGCCTCCCGCGCCCCGCACGCTGCGCACCAGGCCCGCACGGGAGAGTTGGGTCACGATCTGTTCCAGATATTTGTCGGAGATTTCCTGCCGCTGGGCCACATCCCGCAGCGGGACGGCGCTCCCTTCACTGTGGATGGCCAGATCTAACATCAGGCGCAGGGCATAGCGCCCCTTGGTGGAAATTTTCATGTGGCATCCCTACCTTTTCTTATCCTTATAATACCACAGGTTCACTAGGAATTCAAGCCAAAAACTCCCCCTTGACTTTTGCGCCTAAAAGTGCTAAAGTACGCAGTAATAGGGAGCGTGGTTTTCTCATGTGGAAGCACACCGGTTATGGATACGGCTATTACCGCTATTATTATGGTAGCGGTTCTTCTGCCTGCCCATAACCGGCCTGTCTGGATGAGGCGTTCCCTGCATCGATCAGGACGCACCCGCCGCGGCGGCCCAGTTGGGCTGCCGCGGTTTTTGTGTTACAGGAAAGGAGCATACTGCAATGGTTGTCATTTTAAAACGAGAGCATACCCAGCAGCAGCTGGAGCAGGCCGTGCGCGCCATGGAGGCCGGCGGAGTCAAGGTCATGATATCCAAAGGGGCCGAGACCACTATTTTGGGCGCCGAGGGCAACGCGGAGGGCATCGACCAGGAGAAGGTCGCCCTTCTGCCGGGCGTAGAACGGGTCATGCGGGTCACCGAACCCTACAAGAAGGCCAACCGGAAATATCACCCGGACGACACGGCGATCGATCTGGGCAACGGTATCCTGGTGGGCGGCCAGCGTCTGGCCGTCATCGCCGGCCCCTGCTCGGTGGAGAGCGAGGCGCAGATCGTGGCGGTGGCGCAGGCCGTGAAGGGCGCCGGAGCGGCAGCCCTGCGGGGCGGCGCGTTCAAGCCGCGCACGTCCCCCTATTCCTTTCAGGGCCTGGAGTGCCAGGGGCTGGAGCTGCTGAAGGAGGCCCGCGAGGCCACCGGCCTGCCCATCGTCACCGAGATCATGGGCACCGAATACATCGACCTGTTCGAGGCGTGCGTGGACGTGATCCAGGTGGGCGCCCGGAATATGCAGAACTTCGACCTGCTGAAAAAACTGGGACGGCATACCACCAAGCCCATCCTGCTCAAACGGGGCCTCTCCAACACCATCGAGGAATGGCTCATGAGCGCAGAATACATTATGGCAGGCGGCAACGAAAAGGTCATTCTCTGTGAGCGCGGCATCCGCACCTTTGAGACCTACACCCGCAACACCCTGGACCTGTCCGCCGTACTGGCGGTGAAGCGGCTCTCCCATCTGCCGGTGGTGGTGGACCCCTCCCATGCCTGCGGCAAGGCCTGGATGGTGGAGCGAATGAGTCTGGCCGCCGCGGCCGCCGGAGCGGACGGTCTCATCGTGGAAGTCCACAACGACCCGCCCCATGCGCTGTGCGACGGGGCGCAGTCCATCACCCCGGAGCAGTTCGGCACGCTGATGGACAAGCTGGGCGCGCTGGGCGCCTGCATAGGGAGAACGGTATGAAACACACGATCGTCATCGTGGGCCTGGGTCTGATCGGAGGAAGCCTGGCCCTGGCCCTGAAGGGTTTCGAGGATTTTGAAGTGGTGGGCGTGGACGTATCCCAGCCCACCCTCCGCTACGCCCGGGAACACGCCGTGGCCGACCGGGTCTGCGAGGATGCGGCGGCGGTGTTGGGGCAGGCCGACGTGGTGGCGCTTGCCCTGCACCCCCAGGGGATCGTGGATTTTCTCAGCGCCTACCGGGATCAATTCAAGCCCGGCGCGCTGGTATGGGACGTATGCGGCGTCAAAAGCGCAGTCATGCAGGCGGCCCAGGTCCTGCCGGCGTCGGTGGACTTCATCGGATGCCATCCCATGGCGGGCACCGAGTTTTCCGGGATCGAGCATGCCTTTGCGGAGATGTTCCGGGACTCCCACTTCATCCTGTGCCGCCGCCCGGACAGCACCCCGGAACACGTGGCCCTGCTGGAACGCATGGCCGCCCATATGGGCTTTCGGGACGTATACCAGACCACGCCGGAGGCCCACGACGCTCTGATCGCCTACACCAGCCAGGTGATGCACATCATCGCCGTCTCGGTCTGCGACGACCCGATGCTCTTTGACTGTAAGGGCTTTGAGGGCAGCTCCTTCCGGGGCTGCACCCGGGTGGCCGCGCTGGACGTGGGACTGTGGACCCAGCTTTTCTCCCTCAACGCCCCCGCCCTGCTGGAGGTGCTGGACCGGCTGCTGGCCAACCTTCGGTCCTACCGGGATACCCTGGCCTGCGGAGATCAGGGCCGGCTGTCGGAGAAGCTGGCCTTCTCCGCCGCCCGCAAGCGGCAGATGAGCCTGCCCGGCCCCGACCTGCTGGGTCCGCTGTAGCATGGATACGGCATCCCGTTCCGCACGGGGCGGCCGTTGGCGGCCGTTCGCCTTGCCCGCCCGCCCCGGAAAAATGCCCGGCTTAGCGCCAGGCATTTTTTCGGGACAGCACCGCAGCCTTTGCCAAGAGCGAGCCGCAAAGAACCTGTGCGGCGGCGCCCGGTGGTACCGTCACATTCTCGCCCGTGCGATAAGCGTCTTTGCTTCTTCCTTTCGGAGCACCCTGCCACAGGACACTACTTTTCCATCGACCACCAGCGCCGGGGTCGTCATGACGCCATAGGACGCGATCTGCACGAAGTCCGTCACATGCTCGACGGCGGTTTCCATGCCCAGTTCTGCCAAGGCGGCCCGAACCGCCTGCTCCAGCGCGTTGCATTTCGCGCAGCCGGAGCCCAATACCTTCACCCCCGTGACGGCTTCCGGCGCCCCGGTCCGCTCCGCGCCGCCGGTCCCTGCGCAGCAGCCGGGCCGCAGCTTCTCTTTTTTGGTTCCAAACAGTCCCATAACAATACCTCCATTAAATCAGTAAGCCCTGAACCGCATTGAACAAATATCCTACAATCGTGATCCCAACGACACAAATACCGATGAACAGTCCCAGCAGCTTCGGCTTCACCGCCTTGCGGAGCAGAATGACGGACGGCAGGCTCAATGTGGTAACCGCCATCATAAAGGCCAGGATGGTGCCAAGCTGCGCACCTTTGTAGAGCAATGCCTCCGCAACGGGGATCGTACCGAAAATATCCGCGTACATGGGAGCGCCGGCCAGTACCGCAAGAAGCACGCCGAACGGGTTGCCGCCGCCTAAAACAGCTTCGATCCAGCGTTCCGGAATCCAGTTATGGACGACCGCGCCGATCCCCACTCCAATCAGGATATAGGGGAACACCTTTCGGAAGGTGGACGCGGTCTGCTCGTTCGCGTACTGCAAACGCTCCCGTTTTGTCAGTGCGGGGCAATCCGCCTCCACGCTTCCCGCCTTGCGGATGAAGTCCTCCACATAGGCCTCCATGTGCAGTTTTTCAATCATTGTTCCGCCGGCCACTGCAATCACCAGCCCTATGATGACATAGACAACGGCAACCTTCGCGCCGAAAACGCTCATAAGCAGCATAAGGCTCCCCAGGTCCACCATCGGAGAGGAGATCAAAAACGAGAACGTTACCCCAAGCGGCAGTCCCGCGCCGGTAAAACCGATAAAGAGCGGGATGGAGGAGCATGCGCAAAAGGGCGTCACAGTCCCCAGCAGGGCGGATACGACATTCGCCCCCACGCCATGAAAACGGCCTAAGATCTTCTTGCTGCGCTCAGGCGGAAAATAGCTCTGGAGATACGATATCGCAAAAATCAGTCCGCACAGCAGTACCGTGATCTTGATGCCGTCGTAAAGGAAAAATTGAACGCTTCCCACCCAACGTGCGCCCGTGTCCAGTCCCAGGGCAGTCAAGAGAGCTCCCACCAGCCTGTTCAGCCAGTTCATTCCAAGGACCTCATTCTGAATCAACTGCCACAGAGCCCGTAAAACCTGCAAGCATATCCCTCCGTTTCGCTGTTCATATCAATTTTTTTGATGTGTTTTCGAAAAAAATTTTCCCGTTCCGCCGCCCCTCCTATCGGCAGCAGTCCTCTTCGCCGCTTGGTCCCAGGTCCGGCGTGGTAAGCTTCATCAGCAGTTCCGCCGCGGCGCCGCGCCCGGTGTCGCTCAGGCGGTAATGGGTCCATTTCCCCTCCTGCCGGCTCGCGACGATCCCCGATTCACATAGAATCTTCATATGGTAGGAGACGGCGGACTGCCCCATCTCCAGCCGGTCCATCAGCACACAGGCACATTTTTCACCGCTGCGGAGCAGTTCCAGAATCGCAAGGCGTTTGGGATCGCACAGTGCCCGGAACACCTTTGCATGTTTCTGATGATCGGTCACCATGTCCTCCCCCTTACATCAAAAATATTTGATGTAATTCATCTTATGCCAACGCCGCCCGTTTGTCAACCGCTTTTGGGCATACCGGCCCGTCCCGGCTGGTCTCGGCCCGATCAGGCCTACCTCCTTCCCTTCCGGTCATCACCCGCCGGCGGCTCCGCCCCGCCTGACGGCCCCTTTTGCCGCAGGGGAACGCCCGCGCCGGTAACGGCGCGGGCGTTCCCCTGCGATGGCGCTAGTTCTTTGTCCGGCTGTAAGGCGTATTTTCCAGCGGCAGGGTGGTGCGGAAGTTCCCGTCCCAGCGGTAATAGGCGTTCTGGACGGCGGGGGCGGTGGGGATGGAGGTGATCTCTCCGATGCCCACGGCCCCATAGGCCAGCGGCTCCGGGTTGGCCTCCACGATGATGGAGCGCACGTCCGGCGTCTTGTCCGCTCGGAACAGGCCCAGGGTGCCGAATTTGGCGGCAGGCCGTCCTTCCTCCAGGGGGAACGCCTCCGTCAGGGCGTAGCCCAGACTCATGACCACGCCGCCCTCGATCTGTCCCTCCACGCTCAGGGGATTGATGGCCCGGCCCACGTCGTGGGCGGCCACCACCTGCTCGATGGTGCCGTCCTCCCGCAGGCACACCACCTGGGTGGCGTACCCGTAGGCCACATGGGAGACCGGATTTGGCTTGTCGGCGCCCATGGGATCGGTTTTGGCCAGATACTCCCCCAAAAATTCCCGCCCCTCCAGCTCTTCCAGGGTCTTTCCCCCGTCCAGCTCGGCCTTGATCTGCACGCAGGCCCGGCGGCAGGCCTCGCCGGTGATGAGGGTCTGGCGGGAGCCCGAGGTGGTGCCCGCGTCGGGGGCGTTGTTGGTCTCCGCATTGGGGTAGACGATGCGCTCCCGGCCCACGCCCAGGGTCTCGCAGGCGATCTGCTCCAGCACGGTGCCCAGTCCCTGTCCGATGCAGGAGGCCCCGGAGCGCAGATAGAGCTTTCCGCCCTCCACGGTAATGCGGCAGCGGCCCCAGTCGGGCAGGCCTACGCCCACCCCGGCGTTTTTCATGGCACAGGCGATGCCCGCGTAGGGATGGCTGTCGTAGAGGGGCTTTACCGCCTCCAGCGTCTGCACCAGGGCGGTCCCGGGGCAGGCGATCTGGCCGTTGGGCAGCACCTGGCCCGGGCGAATGGCGTTGCGGTAGCGGATCTCCCA
>NZ_JALFGV010000107.1:0-13423 GCF_022777125.1 Lawsonibacter sp. | reverse complement strand
GCTCCACGCCGCCCTTGGCGCACATGACGGTCACAGAACCGTCCAGCACGCGCAGGGAGCGCTCCACCTCCACGGTGAAGTCCACGTGGCCCGGGGTGTCGATGATGTTGATCCGGGTCTGGGGGAACTGATCCTTGGTGCCCTTCCAGTAGCAGGTGGTGGCGGCGGAGGTGATGGTGATGCCGCGCTCCTGCTCCTGGGCCATCCAGTCCATGGTGGCGGTGCCGTCATGGGTCTCGCCGATCTTGTAGTTGACGCCGGTATAGTAAAGAATCCGTTCGGTGGTGGTGGTCTTGCCGGCGTCGATGTGGGCCATGATGCCGATGTTGCGGGTATTTTCTAAGCTAACTTTCCTAGGCATACTTTAACTCCTTAATTACCAGCGGTAGTGCGCGAAGGCCTTGTTGGACTCGGCCATCTTATGGGTGTCCTCGCGCTTCTTCACCGCGGAGCCCAGGTTGTTGGCGGCGTCCATGATCTCGCCGGCCAGACGCTCCTTCATGGTCTTCTCGCTGCGGGCGCGGGAGTAATTGGTCAGCCACCGCAGGCCAAGGGTCTGCCGGCGCTCGGGGCGCACCTCGATCGGCACCTGGTAGGTGGCGCCGCCCACGCGGCGGGCCTTGACCTCCAGAGACGGCATGATGTTCTCCAGGGCGGTGGTGAACACGTCCAGGGGGTCCTTCTCGGTCTTCTCCTTGATGATGTCGAAAGCACCGTAGACCACCTTCTGGGCCACGCCCTTCTTGCCGTCCAGCATGATGCTGTTGACCAGCTTGGTCACCAGGACGGAGTTATACAGCGGGTCGGGCAAAACCTCCCGCTTGGGTACGTTTCCTCTTCTGGGCACTTTGCTTCCCTCCTTCATAGTATGATTTCATAGGTACTCGAACGGCCAGGGCCGCCCGTGTAAGACAAGTGCCTGCTTGTCCAGTGCCTCGCGGGAAACGCACCTATACATATAGGTAAGCGCTTCTGCAAGGACAACTGCCTTGCGCTTCCAGCGCAGAAAGTCTTGTAAAATGGGTCCGGACGGCCGTACGCCGCCCCTGGGTGAACTAATTTCCGCGAAATTACTTCTTGCCGGCCTTGGGTCGCTTGGCGCCGTACTTGGAACGGGCCTGCATACGGCCGTTGACGCCCTGGGTGTCCAGCGTGCCGCGGATGATGTGGTAGCGAACGCCGGGCAGGTCCTTGACACGGCCACCGCGGATCATGACCACAGAGTGCTCCTGCAGGTTGTGGCCCACACCGGGAATATAAGCGGTCACTTCGTAGCCGTTGGTCAGACGCACACGGGCGATCTTACGCAGCGCGGAGTTCGGCTTCTTCGGGGTGGAGGTACGAACGGCGGTGCACACACCTCTCTTCTGGGGAGAAGGCAGGTCGGTCTCGCGGTTCTTCAGGGTGTTCAGGCCCTTCTGCATGGCAGGAGAATTGGACTTGTAGGTCGCGGCCTGGCGGCCCTTGCGGACGAGCTGATTGAACGTAGGCATGGTTTTCCTCCTTTCTTCGGTTCTGAATGATATATTTTAACGAAACGGCAGGAAATTATTCCTTGTTCCGCTAAAATCAAGGAAAATGCGGCGGGTTCAGCCCCGCAGCAACGCGCACACGGCGCAGCCCACGGCGATGCCGCAGGCGCGGCCCAGCTCCTTCATGGAGCCGGAGCGGCGGACGGGCACGCCCTTTTCCGCGCACAGGGCCTCCACCGGCTGGGTAATCCGGGGGTCGGCATCCTCCGCCAGGAATACCTGCGCGGCCGTTCCGTCCTGGACGGCCCGCCTGGTCTGCTTTACGCCGACCACTTTGGCCCCCTGCTTCCGTTCCGAGAACATCCGGCACGCCCCCCATCTCTTGATTTGCAAGGGAAAGCGGGCTTTTCGCCTCTCTTTCCCAGCCCCGGCAGGCACACCTGCGCAATTTGGAATTATAACATAGCCCCTATATGAAGTCAAGTTGAAAATGGCTAGAAATCATCAGGGCTTGCGCCCTGCCGACCGTTGAAACTGACGGGGGATGCCGGCCTGCGAAAAAGCCCGGAGAGCGGCGCGCGTGTGCAGCGCCGCTCTCCGGGAAATTGGGGAGGCCCGTTTTCGGTTCAGAAGGGCCCGTAGCCGATCTGGTTTGCAATGACGATCAGGATGAATCCGGCTGCGATGAGACAGGCATAGATCTTCCACGCAAACTTGAACCAGCGGCCGTAATCCATGCCGCACAGGGAGAGCTGCAGCAGGGCGGCGGTGGGCCAGAAGGTGTTGGTGAAGCCGTCTCCGTACTGATAGGCCAGCACCATGACCTGCTGGTTGATCCCCAGCACCTGTCCCAGGGGGCTGAGTATGGGCATCATGACCACGGCTTTGCCGCTGCCCGAAGCCACGAAGAAGTTGAAGCAGGTAACAAAGACGTAGACGATGAGCAGGGTGATCACGGGGCTTTTGCCCTCCAACAGGCCGGACATGCCGTTGATGATGGTGTCGGTGATATTGCCCCTGCTCAGAAGGACGGACACCGCCCGGCTCAGGCCGATGACCATGGTGGGGGCGATCACGCCCGCCATGCCCTTGCCGAACTCGGTGCAGGCGGCGGAGACGTTGATGCGGAAAAGGATCACGCCGATGATGGTCACCGGAAAGTAGATCGCGGTAATCTCCGGCAGGCCCCAGCCCCACCGGAGGGAGCCCGCCACGCTCAGCACGATGGTGGCCAGGAAGAGGAGGATCAGGACGACGCGCTTGCCGCCGAACTCCAGTCCCTCTTCAAACTGCATGGGCGCGGTCTGTTCCTGGAGGTAGTTTGCCCCCATGACGCTGTGCCTGGAGTCCTTTTTGATCTTGACGCAGTAGCGGACCAGGAAGAAGAGCGCGATGAAGTAAAATACCACCAGGCCCACGGCCCGGAGCCCAATGCCCGAATACATGGGCAGTCCCACCAGGGTCTGGGACACGCCGGTGGTATAGGGGTTGACCATACCGCAGGTAAAGCCTACGGCGGTGGAGAGCAGGATCACGGCGGTCCCCACCATCTTGTCATAGCCCAGGGTGATAAACAGAGAGATAATGATGGGGTAGAAGGGATACAGCGCGTCCAGATAGCCGATGACGCCCAGGCCCACGAACAGAGTGAAAAACAGCACGACCATGACCAGGCCCTTGCCATTTGCCTTTTTAATCAGGGCCTGGATACCCGCGGAGAACGCGCCGGTCATCTGGATGACCTGGATGCAGCCGCTGATGAGCAGCACGCAGCCGATGACGTTGGAACTCTCCACAAAGCCCTGGTGCAGAGAGGTGAAGAACCCCAGGAACGACACCGGCGTCTGTTCCACGTAAGCGAAGCTGCCGGGGTCCACCGCGCCGTCCACGCGGGTATAGCTGCCGGCGGGGATCAGGTAGGTCATGACCGTGACCAGCAGCATCAGGATCAGGATGACCGCGTACACGTGGGGCATGCTGAAGCTTTTTTTCTGTTTCAATGTGTTGCCCATCATTTTACCTCCTCAAATAACTCCATGTCATAATCCGTTTTGCCGGTACACACTTCCGGCAGGGCGGGCTTGCGTCCCGGCCGTCCGCGCGGCGCCGCGGCGTTACCGCTGCGCACGGCTTTTGAGCCATTCCACAGCGCAGTTGGCCAAAAGGGCGCTTCCCAAGGGCAGCGCGCTCTCGTCCAGCACCATGTTGGGGTTGTGCAGGGGGTAGCCCTCCGGAGCGCCTGCGCCCAGGAAGGCGTAAAAGCCGGGGACGTGCCGGGTCACGTGGCCAAAGTCCTCCGCCCCCTTCATGGGCGGCACGGGCCTGACGTTCTCCGCGCCCAGCACCTGGGCCGCAAAGGGCACGATCTCTGCGGAGAATCCCGGATCGCAGACCGTGCTGGGCGTCTTGAGCACCCGCACGGAGTAGGTGCCCCGCCACGCCTTGATGTAGTGATCAAGAATTTCGGGAACGCGCTCGATCAGGTGGTCATAGGCCTCTGGGCTGAGGGTGCGGAAGGACACCATGATCTCCGCCGTATCGGGGATGATGTTGGATGCCCGGCCGCCGTTGAGCGCTCCCACCGTCAGGGTGGCGAACGCCTCCGGGTCCACCTCCCGGGGGATGAGCAGGTTCAATGCGGAGCATACCTGGGTGGCGATATTCACAGGGTCCACCGTCTTCTGCGGCTCGGAGGAATGCCCGCCCTTGCCCTGGATGCTGACAATAAAGGTCGCCATGGCGCCGGAGGCCACGCCGGGGGAGTAATTCAGCTTGCCCACCTCCAGCTGGGGCCCCACGTGCAGGGCCATGGCGGCATCCACTCCGGGGTCTTCCAGCAGGCCGTCCTCCACCATGGTGCGGGAACCGTAGCCCATCTCCTCGCCGGGCTGGAACATCAGCTTTACCGTTCCAGGCAGCTGCTCCTCCATATCCTTGAGGATGCGGGCCGCCCCCAGCAGCATGGCGGCGTGGGCGTCATGGCCGCACATATGGGCGGCGCGGCCCTCGGCCGCGAAATCCAGGCCGGTGGTCTCCTCCATGGGCAGGCCGTCCATATCCGCCCGCAGCAGAATACAGGGACCGCCGCGGCCGATCAGGCCCACCACCCCGGTAGCGGCCGGGGCGTCCGGATACCCGGCGAAGACCATCTTCTCCCGGTCCTCCGGTTTATGGACGCCGCAGTCCCTGTGGCAGATCCCCATTTCGCCCAGCCGCTTCTTGACGTAGGCCGCCGTCCGGGGCGTGTAGACCCCCACCTCCGGCATACCGTGCAGGCAGCGCCGGTCGGCAACGATCTGCTCCCGGATGGCGTTTGCTTTTACCAGCATCTCATGCATCTGAACATACGCTCCTTCCCTACCAGCGATTTTTTGTGCTGCAGCGGCTCAGGCCCGGTATACCGTCTCGCCGTTGAGCACAGTCTCCACTATGTTTACTTTGGTGAATTCCGCAGGCTCTGTCTCGAACAGGTCCCGGTCCAACACGGCCAGGTCGGCCAGCTTGCCCAATTCCAGGGTCCCGCGGCAGTCTTCGTCGCCGCTGGCCCAGGCCGCGCCGGAGGTGAACAGGCGCACCGCCTGTTCCACCGAAAGGGCCTGCTCCGGCAGATAGGTCCTGGTACCGGCCCGGTTCTGCCGCGTGACGGCCGCGCGCAGATTGTCCAGCACGTTGAAGGGCTCCACAGGGCAGTCCGACCCGCCGCTGACGCGCAGGCCCAGCTCCTCCATCGCCTTCCAGTTATAACAGTCCTTCGCATGCTCCCCGCCCACCCGCTCGGCGATGATCTCCATGTCCGCGTCGATGAAAATAGGCTGGATATAGGCCTGCAGCCCCAGCTCCTTCATCCGCCGCAGCAGTTCAGGGGTGGTGATCTGGGCGTGGACGACGCCGTGGCGGTGCTCCGGCCACGGGTCTTCCCGCTCCACCCGCTCGACCGCGTCGCATACCTTCTGCAGCGCCAGGTCCCCAATGGCGTGGACCGCCACGTTCATCCGCCGGGAATGAGCCGCTTTGATCCGGTGATAAAGCTCCTGTTCGGTATGGATGGGAATGCCGTGGTTGGCGGTTTCATCGGCATAGCCCGCGATCATTTCAGCGGACCTGGCGCCCAGGGAGCCGTCCTGGAGCAGTTTGCGCGGGCCGGTCCGGAACAGACTCAGCCGGTCCGCCGGATCGCTGCGCACGTCCAGGAAGCGGTCAAACTCCCTGGGGTCCACCAGGCACTGCTCGCAGATCCGCACCGTCAGTCCGCCGCTGCGCTCCATCTCCCGAAACAGCTCCACCATGTGGAGGGGGTCCACACCGGCGATGACCTTCAGGTCGTCGGAGTGGACGCAGGTGATGCCCGCGGCGTTCAGATCCCGCTGGCCCAGCCGGATCAGCTCCCGCACGTAGACGTCGTCCGCCTGGGGCAGCACGTCCATATAGAGGCGTGCGGCGTCTTCCCGCAGGATGCCGTGCGCAAAATCTACCAGCTCCAGCACCTCCGGCGCCACGGCGTCCAGCGCGCGGATGCGCTGTAGCATCACCGAATTGCAGGCCCCGATATGGAGGCAGGCCCGCAGCATGCACACCGGAATGGTGGTGGAGATGCGGTCCAGGTCCTCCCGCGTCACCAGGCGTCCTTCTTCCATCGTCTCCTGATTCCACCCCATACCGATCAGGTAGGCCGGATGGTCCTGCTCGATCCGGGCCCGGCCGCGGGAAACGATCTCCTCAATCGACCTCACCCCAAAGAGCGAAAGATTTTTTTGGATCATGGCATAGTGGAGCATGTGCATATGGGTGTCCGTGAAGCCGGGCAGCACCATGGCCCCCTGTAAGTCCTGCCTTTCATCCCAGTCCCGGGCCAGCGCCTCCTGCACAGAGCCCAAAAACACGATCCTGCCGTTCTCCGTACCGACCGCTTCATAGCGGCGCATCGCACGGTCCATCGAGGTGATCCTTCCGTTATACCAAAGTCTGCGCATAAACCTCTTCCTTTCCACCCGCGGCAAGCTTTCGCCATCTAAACTGTGCAAACCGGATGCCAGCCTTGTCCCGACCGTCGAAAACAGGCCGCCGGAGCAGGGCCGGCGGCCGGGAAACCCCGGGGTACGGTCCTGTCCGGCGGCCTGTTTTTTCCGCCGCCCAGAGAAACGAGCATCCAATTTTAGGTGCAAAAATTTTTGCGGTGCAAAATTTTTTACAGGTCATATTTTTTCAGCTTGTACTTCAAGTTCTGGCGGGAGAGCCCCAGCAGACGGGAGGCCTGGGAGATGGAGCCCGCCTGCTGCATGGCCCGGCGGATCAGCTCCCGCTCGTACCGCTCCATGGCCCGCGCCAGGGAAAAGCTCTCCTCCATCCGAAAGGCCTCCGGGATCTCCGGCGTCTGCTCCAGACCGCCCTGCCGCCCCGACAGGACTTCCTCCATATCTTCCACGGTCAAGCGTTCCCCCCGGGCGGTCGCCATCGCGCCTTCTATGGCATTCTGGAGCTCCCGCACGTTTCCCGGCCAGGAATAACTCCGCAGCATCCGAAGGGCCCGCTCGCTGAGGCCCCGGACATTCCGGCGCATCGTTCGGTTGTAGCGGTCGATAAAACAGCCCGCCAAAGGGGCGATGTCGCACAGCCGTTCCCGCAGGGGCGGAAGCGTCAGGCGGATCACCCCCAGGCGGTAGTACAGATCCTCCCTCAGCCGTCCCTCCTGGATGAGTTTCCGGGGCTTCTCATTCACCGCCGCGACGATCCGCACATCAAAAAGGATGTCCCGGCTCCCGCCCAGGCGGCGCACCTTTTTCTCCTCCAGCACCTTGAGCAGCTTGGCTTGGAGCGCAGGATCCATGGAGTTGATCTCATCCAGGAAGAGCGTGCCGCCGTCCGCCTCCTCCAGGAGCCCCTTCCGGGTGAGCGCCCCCGTGTAACTCCCCTTCTCCGTGCCGAAAAAGAGGCTCTCCAGCAGTGTGGCGGGGATGGCCGCGCAGTTTTGTGAGACAAAGGGACGGCCCGCCCGGTTCCCTTCACTGTGGAGGGACTCTGCCACCAGTTCCTTCCCGGTCCCCGTCTCCCCATAGATGAGCACCGAGGAATCCAGCTTCGCCACGTCCCGGATCCTGCTTTTGAGGGCCATCATGGCGGGGTCCTGCGTCAGGATGCGGTCCAGGGTGGACAGGCCGCCGCTCTCCCCGCCCCGAATGATGCGCTGATCAATGGTATGATACTTGGACGAGTCCACGACACACTCCACCCGCCCATCCACCACCAGGGGAATCGTGGTGGACTCCAGCAGCACCCGTTCCCCCCTCCGGTTGTTGATGTCCTGAAGCACATTATAGCTGGCCGTTCCGTTGCGCAGGGCCTGCAGGATGGTACTGCTTTCCTCGTCCAGCTCCGGGTAAAGCTCCAAAATATGGCGTCCCACCGTATCCTGGGAACACCAATAGCTGTTCAGGGAAATCCGGTGATATTCGATGATTCCCTCCCGATTGACCACTAAAATCCCGTCTGTGTCCTCACAGAGGTGGAGCACCTCGCCGATTTGATCCAGAAAACGCTCCAGCATACCCGTCTTCCCCTTTCCTCGGTCAGAATACAAAAAAATCCGGATTTCTCCAGATTCCATGCATAAAACTTGTTGACTTATGGAAACGCCCATGGTATACTTAAATGCTTTCGTGCGCAGACCGTGCCGATCTCAATTCTTTCCCATTTTGCGTCCAGTTTACCACGCGGCCGGTCAAAGCGCAAGAGATAAAATCCACTTTTTGTCCACGCATCCGGGTGTGCGCATTTTGCCTCCGCACCCTCCTTTGTACGTTTTGACGAAAACGCAGCAGCCGGATACGGGAGAAGACCGGGGCGGCCGGTTTTGTTCCCGCGTCCAGAATAGAAAACGAGGTGTTTTTTCTACGATGATGGTCAAGGACGTCTACTACGGCAAGACCCTCCGAAAGAGCTATGCGCGCCATGAGGAGATCCTGGACATGCCCAACCTGCTGGAGGTGCAGAAGAACTCCTATCAGTGGTTTTTGGACCACGGCCTGCGGGAGGTCTTCAAGGACGTGGCCTCCATCACCGACTACGCCGGGAACCTGGAGCTGTCCTTTATCGACTACTCCATGGACGAGGCTCCCAAGTACGACGTGGAGGAGTGCAAGGCCCGGGACGCCACCTATGCGGCCCCCATCAAGGTGCGGGTGCGCCTGCGCAACAAGGAGACTGAGGAGATCAAGGAACAGGAGATCTTCATGGGGGATTTCCCTCTGATGACCAAGGGCGGCACCTTCGTGATCAACGGCGCCGAGCGCGTCATCGTCTCCCAGATCGTCCGCTCCCCCGGCATCTACTACTCCCGCAACGAGGATAAGGCGGGCAACCTGACCTTTGCCACCACCGTGATCCCCTACCGGGGCGCCTGGCTGGAGTATGAGACCGATCTGAACGACATGTTCTATGTGCGCATCGACAAGAACCGGAAGATCCCGGTGACCTGCCTGATCCGCGCCGTCGGCCCCCGGACCGACGCCGAGATCCTGGAGCTGTTCGGCGAGGACCCCCGTATCGTGGCCACCCTGGAAAAGGACGCCTGCAAGACCTATGAGGAGGCCCTGCTGGAGATCTACCGCAAGCTGCGCCCCGGCGAGCCCCCTACGGTGGACTCCGCCGAGAGCCTTCTGAACGCCCTCTTCTTCGATCCCCGGCGCTACGATCTTTCCGCCGTGGGCCGCTATAAGTTCAACAAAAAGCTGGCCATGTGGCAGCGCCTCTCCGGCCAGAAGCTGGCCATGCCCGTGGTGGACCCCTCCACAGGCGAGATCATCGCCGAGCCCGGCGAGGTCCTCACCCGTGAGCGGGCCCATGAACTGGACGACAAGGGCGTCAACGAGGCGGTCATCGACCTGGACGGCGCCCTGGTCAAGGTCTTCTCCAATCACATGGTGGACATGAGCAAGTTCGTCTCCTTTGACCCCGAAGCGTGCGGCGTCACCGAAAAGGTGCGCTTCCCCGTGCTCCAGGAGCTGCTGTCCAGGTACGAGGGCGAGGAGCTGCAGGAGGCCGTCCGGGACCACCTGGACGATCTGATCCCCAAGCACATCATCGTGGACGACATCATGGCCTCCATCAACTACGTGGGCTGTCTGGCCTACGGCGTCGGCGCCGCCGACGACATCGACCATCTGGGCAACCGCCGCCTGCGCTGCGTGGGCGAGCTGCTGCAGAACCAGTTCCGCATCGGCTTTTCCCGTATGGAGCGCGTCATCCGGGAGCGCATGACCATCCAGGACCTGGACATCGTGACCCCCCAGAGCCTGATCAACATCCGCCCCGTCACCGCCGCCATCAAGGAGTTTTTCGGCTCCTCCCCGCTGAGCCAGTTCATGGACCAGACCAACCCCCTGGCCGAGCTGACCCATAAGCGCCGCATGTCCGCCCTGGGCCCCGGCGGACTGAGCCGGGACCGCGCCTCCTTCGACGTGCGCGACGTCCACTACAGCCACTACGGCCGCCTGTGCCCCATCGAGACCCCCGAAGGCCCCAACATCGGCCTGATCTCCTATCTGGCCTCCTACGCCCGCATCAACCGCTACGGCTTTATCGAGGCTCCCTACCGCAAGGTGGATAAGGCCACCGGCCGCCTGACCGAGCAGGTGGACTATATGACCGCCGACGTGGAGGATCAGTTCATCATCGCCCAGGCCACCGAGCCCGTGGATGAGAACGGCTGCCTGGTCAACACCCGCATCACCTGCCGCCACCGCAACGAGATTATCTCGGTGGACCGGGAGCAGGTGGATTATATCGACGTATCCCCCAAGATGATGTTCTCCATCGCCACCGCCATGATCCCCTTCCTGGAGAACGACGACGCCAACCGCGCCCTGATGGGCGCCAACATGCAGCGTCAGGCCGTGCCCCTGCTGACCACCCAGGCCCCCATCGTGGCCACCGGCCAGGAGCACAAGAACTGCATCGACTCCGAGGTGGCCGTGCTGGCCGAGGCCGACGGCGAGGTCACCCGCGTCTCCGCCGATTATGTGTCGGTCCGCTATCCCGAGCTGGGGGTAAAGGACTACAAGCTCACCAAGTACCTGCGCTCCAACCACGGCACCTGCATCAACCAGCGCCCCATCGTCCGTGTGGGCCAGAAGGTGGAAAAGGGCGAGGTCATCGTGGACGGCCCCTCCACCTGCAACGGTGAGATCGCCCTGGGCAAGAACATCCTGATGGGCTTTATGACCTGGGAGGGCTACAACTACGAGGACGCCATCCTGCTCAATGAGCGTATGGTAAAGGAGGACGTGTTCACCTCCATCCATATCGAGGAATACGAGACCGAGTCTCGGGATACCAAGCTGGGTCCCGAGGAGATCACCCGGGATATCCCCAACGTGGGCGAGGACGCCCTGCAGAACCTGGATGAACGGGGCATCATCCGCGTGGGCGCCGAGGTGCGCGCCGGCGACATCCTGGTGGGCAAGGTCACCCCCAAGGGCGAGACCGACCTGACGGCGGAGGAGCGGCTGCTGCGCGCCATCTTCGGCGAAAAGGCCCGCGAAGTGCGGGACACCTCCCTGAAGGTGCCTCACGGCGAGAGCGGCATCATCGTGGACGTGAAGGTCTTTACCCGCGAGGCGGGCGACGAGCTCTCCCCCGGCGTGAATATGGTGGTCCGGGTCTATATCGCCCAGAAGCGCAAGATCAGCGTGGGCGACAAGATGGCCGGCCGCCACGGCAACAAGGGCGTCGTTTCCCGCATCCTGCCCCAGGAGGATATGCCCTTCCTGCCCGACGGCACTCCCCTGGATATCGTCCTGAACCCCCTGGGCGTGCCCAGCCGTATGAACATCGGCCAGGTACTGGAAGTCCACCTGGGTTATGCCGCCAAGGCCCTGGGCTGGAAGGTGGCCACCCCCGTCTTCAACGGCGCCGACGAGCAGGATATCGAGGACACGCTGAATCTGGCCGGCCTTTCCCCCGACGGCAAGAGCTGGCTCTACGACGGGCGTACCGGCGAGCGGTTCGATAACCGCGTCACCGTGGGCTACGTCTACTTCCTCAAACTCCACCACCTGGTGGACGACAAGATCCACGCCCGCTCCACCGGCCCCTACTCCCTGGTCACCCAGCAGCCGCTGGGCGGCAAGGCCCAGTTCGGCGGCCAGCGCTTCGGCGAGATGGAGGTGTGGGCCCTGGAGGCCTACGGCGCGGCGTACACCCTGCAGGAGATCCTGACCGTCAAGTCCGACGACGTCACCGGCCGCGTGCGCACCTATGAGAGCATCGTAAAGGGCCACAACGTACCCAAGCCCGGCGTGCCCGAGTCCTTCAAGGTTCTGGTCAAGGAGCTTCAGTCCCTGTGTCTGGATATGAAGGTGCTGGATGAAAACGGCAGCGAGATCGAACTCAGGGACGACGACGAGGACAACTACCAGCCCGGCAAGTTCCGGGACGACGACGACGACTTCTACGGCTACAACGCCGGCGGGGAGTCCGACTTCGCCGCCGCGGGCTACACCCTCAAGGAGGGCAGCGACGACGACGACCTGGTCGTGGAGGACGAGGACGGCGACGACGACGCGTTCGACGGAGACGACTTCTCCGACGACGGGGATTTGGAATAAGTAAGGGAGGACGATGAGACTATGAGTTACGCTGAATTCGACGCGATCCAGATCGGTATCGCCTCCCCGGAACAGATCCGCGAGTGGTCCTACGGCGAGGTCAAAAAACCCGAGACCATCAACTACCGCACCCTGAAGCCCGAGCGCGACGGCCTGTTCTGCGAGCGCATCTTCGGGCCCACCAAGGACTGGGAGTGCCACTGCGGCAAGTACAAGAAGATCCGCTACAAGGGCAAGATCTGCGACCGCTGCGGCGTGGAAGTCACCCGGGCCAAGGTGCGCCGGGAGCGCATGGGCCACATCGAGCTGGCCGCCCCCGTGAGCCACATCTGGTATTTCAAGGGCATCCCCTCCCGTATGGGCCTGCTGCTGGACATCAGCCCCCGCATTCTGGAGAAGGTGCTCTACTTCGCCAGCTATATCGTCACCGACCCCGGCTTCTCTCCTCTGGCCAAGAATCAGATCCTCTCCGAGAAGGAATACCGCGATATGCGGGAGAAGTACGAGGACGACTTTGAGGCCGGCATGGGCGCCGAAGCGGTCAAGAAGCTGCTGCAGGACATCGACCTGGAGCAGCTCTCCGCCCAGCTGCGCGCCGAGCTCAAGGATGCCTCCGGCCAAAAGAAGGCCCGCATCGTCAAGCGCCTTGAAGTGGTGGACGCGTTCCGCATCTCCGGCAACAAGCCCGAGTGGATGATCATCGACGTCCTGCCCGTCATCCCGCCGGAGCTGCGCCCCATGGTACAGCTGGACGGCGGCCGCTTCGCCACCAGCGACCTGAACGACCTGTACCGCCGGGTCATCAACCGCAACAACCGCCTCAAGCGTCTCATCCAGCTCAACGCCCCGGACATCATCGTGCGCAACGAAAAGCGCATGCTCCAGGAGGCCGTGGACGCGCTCATCGACAACGGCAGAAGGGGCCGCGCCGTCACCGGCGCCAATAACCGCGCGCTCAAGAGCCTGAGCGATATGCTCAAGGGCAAGCAGGGCCGCTTCCGCCAGAACCTGCTGGGCAAGCGCGTGGACTATTCCGGCCGAAGCGTCATCGTGGTGGGTCCCGAGCTGAAGATCTACCAGTGCGGCCTGCCCAAGGAGATGGCCATCGAGCTCTTCCGCCCCTTCGTCATGAAGAAGCTGGTGGAGGACGGCCTGGCCAACAACATCAAATCCGCCAAGAAGATGGTGGACAAGGGCCGGGCCGAGGTGTGGGATGCGCTGGAGTTCGTCATCAAGGACCACCCCGTCATGCTCAACCGCGCCCCCACCCTGCACCGTCTGGGCATCCAGGCCTTCGAGCCCGTGCTGGTGGAGGGCCGCGCCATCAAGCTCCATCCTCTGGTGTGTACC
>NZ_JALFGV010000167.1:0-48049 GCF_022777125.1 Lawsonibacter sp. | reverse complement strand
GTCGCGCATGTGCAGGTGGGCGACCGCGGCGCCCGCCTTCCAGCAGGCGTACACGTCCTCGGCGATCTCCTCGGGCGTCATGGGGACATTGGGGTTATTGGCCTTGGTGGGCCAAGCGCCGGTCGTGGCGACGGTGATGATTGTCTTGTTCTTCAGATCAGCCATTTTGATGCATCCTCTCGTGAATGATAGATGGAAGATACCACGTAAAGCGGCGGGCTGACGCTCGCCGCTTTACGGTGTGGATTTCTTACTTGTTGCGGTTGAACAGCTTCTGCATGTACTCCAGGCCGCTGCCGCCGTGGCCGGACTCGTCGGCGTAGCCGGTACCGCCGTACTTGTAGGTGCGGTCGGCCACGTTCTTGTCGATCTCGTCCTCGTCGATCAGAGCGACGCAGCGGGACATGGCGCCGTCGCCCATGTACCAGCGCAGGGGGAAGCAGAAGAACTGGAACACCTTGCCGGCGGGGATCTTGTCCAGGTCGCCGCCCAGGTTCTCCACGCCCACGATGCCGTGGCCCAGCATCTCCTTGTGGCAGGGCTCCCAAGTGCCCCAAACGCCCAGGTTCTCCAGTTCGCCGAACTTCTCGTCATAGGCGGCCTGGCCGTGGATGCGGATGTACTCGAACTTATCGAACTCGGCATAGGCCTCTTCACCGAACAGCTCCTTGTACTCCTCGGTGATGGGCTTGCCGGTGGCGCCCAGCAGGTTCATACGGGTCATGCCGTTGTTGCCCATAGCGGTGTGCAGGGGGTGATCCAGAGCCTGGCTGTCCATCGCCACGCACTTCACGCCGTGCTTGACGAACCACTTGCCGGCGTCGATGCCGGTGCCGATGGAGTAATGATAGTAGGCCTTGGAGTCGTCGAACAGGCGGTGCATGCCGGTGTTCAGGCACAGGACCTTGCCCTTCAGGTCGGCGGGGTTCAGGCCGCACTTTTTGCAGGCCTCGTCCAGGTGCTTGTCGGTGATCAGGGTCCAGGGCTCCACGTCCAGCTTCAGCACAACGGCCTCGCCGGTGTAAGCGTCGATGGGCATCTCGTGGGTGTAGCGGGCGCGCTTGCCGTCGAACTCATACTCCATGACGTGGCGGGGCGCGTCGCAGTGGGTGCCGGTGTGCATGGTGCAGGTGATCTTGGAGGTCAGAACGCCGCCCTTGGCCATGGTGTGGGCGTTGGTGATCTCGGGCTTGTCAAAGTAGGGCCAGCGGGGGATCTCAGCGCTGAAGGGGTGGGTCAGGTCAACATAAACTTTCTTGCCCATAATAAGTAGTTCCTCCTTAAAATGCATGGTGCAGGCCCATCAAGAGCCACACGGGATTCTGCCGCTTTGCGGCAGGCGAACTTCAAAGAATGCGCGGCAGGACACACGGTGAGTGCCCAGGGACCAGGGAGGACCCGCGGGCGGGCGCGCCTGCGCGGCACAGCTTAAACTGTTTTACGCGCTTACTTGCCGTAGAGCATTTTGATCAGATACTCGTTCAGATCGGCGTTGGATTTGGCCACCTGCTCCGGCGTCCACTTCTGGAAGCCCTCGCCGGTCTTAAAGCCGATCTTACCCTCGTCCCGCAGCTGCTTGAGCAGGGGGGAGGGCTCGTGGGAGTCCTCCAGATCCTTGAGGATGTAGTCGTGGATATTGTAGGTCAGATCGGTGCCGACCATGTCGGCGTTTTCCATGGGGCCCAACTGGGGCAGCCGCAGGCCAAAGGCGTATTTGACGGCTTTGTCCACGGTGGCGGCGTCGGCGATGCCGCGCTCCACGATGGAGATGGCCTCACGCCACAGGGCGTGCTGCATCCGGTTGGCGATGAAGCCGGGCACGTCCTTCTTGCACAGGACGGGCTCCTTGCCCACGGAAAAAAGGACCTCCATCACGGTCTGCGCCACCTCGTCGGAGGAGGCGTCGGACTTGACCACCTCCACCAGGGGGATCAGGTGGCCGGGGTTCCAGAAATGAGTGCCCACGAAGCGCTCCCGATGCTTGAGCTCGGCGGAGATCTCGCTGGGGCTCATGACGGAGGAGTTGGTGCAGAAGATGGTGTCGGGACGGCAGCGCGCCTCCAGCTTGGCGAAGGTCTCGCGCTTGATCTTCATGTCCTCAAACACGGCCTCGATCACGAAGTCGGCGTTCTTGACCAGATCACTGTCCATATCGGTGGTGAAGCTGATACGGGAGAGCCGGTCGCTCAGCTCCTGCTCGGTAATGACGCCCTTATCCAGCAGCTGCTTGGTATTGGTGCGGATGCCGGCCTCTACGTCGGTGGGGTACAGATCGTACAGGCCGACCTGAAAGTCGGGGTTGGAGGCAAAGACATATCCGATGTTCTTGCCCATCATGCCCGCACCGCAGATCAGGATATGTTTGATGTTCTTCATATGTTTCACGTCTTCCTTCCCATCAAAAGGCTGTGCAGAAACCATTCTGCCTGCTGTTCCTTCCAGAGGAAATGGGATCAGACGGTCAGATAGCCGCCGGAGCAGTCGCAGTTGCTGCCGGTGATGAAGTTGGAAGCGTCGGAGGAGAGGAACAGGGAGTAACCCACGAAGTCATCGGGCTCGCCCAGACGGCCGATGGGCTCACGATTCAGGAAGTTCTTGTACACGGCGGACTCGGGATCGAACATCCACTCGGTCAGGTCGCTGCGGAACACAGTGGGGCAGATGGAGTTGACGTTGATGTGGTATTTGGCGCTCAGATCGCAGGCCAGGCAGGAGACCATCAGGTCGGCGCCGCCCTTGGAGGTGCAGTAGCCGGTGTAGCCGGCCATGCCGCGCTTGGAGCGCTGGGAGGTCACGATGACCATCTTGCTGCGCTTGGTGTTGTCGGCCTCGTACTGGGCCACCATCTGATGGGCGACGTACTTGGTGACGATGTAGACGCTCTTGCAGTCGGCGTCCATGATCTTCTGCCAGTCGGCCACGGACTGCTCCAGGACGTTCTGGGGCTTGTTGTAGCCGTGAGCCACGGCCAGAATGTCGATGCAGCCGTACTGGGCCACGCAGGCCTTGACCAGCGCGTCCACCTGCTCCTCGACGGCGGGGTCGGCCACATAGTAGGCGCAGTCGATCCCCTCGGCCTTGAACTCCTCTTCCAGAGCCTTCAGCTTGGCGTCGTTGCGGCCGGTCATAAAGACCTTGGCGCCGGCGTAGCCGTAAGCCTTTGCCAGAACGCAGCCCAGAGCGCCGGTAGCGCCGGTGACCAGGGCGACCTTGCCCTTGACGGAGAACATATTCTCAACAAAATCCTTCTTAATGGGAACCATAGTTCGCTTCCTCCTTTATTCAGATCGAAGATACGGACGATCAGGCGTTGGGATAGTTGATGATGACCAGCATGCGGGCGGGGAGATTGCTCTCGTTCATCAGGCCGCGGCCCTCGTTGGGGGGGAAGGAGATGGACTCGTCCTTGTGCAGAACGTACTTCTTGCCGTCCTTGTCGGTCACGGTCATCTCGCCCTCAAGGATGTAGTAGACCTTCTCCAGCGGGTTGTCCTCATAGGCCCACTCAGCGCCGCCGCCGGGCAGGAAGGTGGAAACACCGATCCAGAACTTTTCGGCTCCGGTCTCTTCCTTGCCGTGGATCCGCATGGCGACCATGTTGAAATGACCGGGGGCGTTGTAAGGCTTCAAATCTGCAACAGTACGCTTGACCATGATAAAACCGCTCCTTTATAATAAAATTTTTGGAAACGCTGCATATGAGGGATTTGACATCCTCATCTAGCCGTAGTATAGCGAAAAACAAAAATTTGTGCAACACATACAATTACGTAAGTAGATAACCTGGAAGTTTGCACCCACCAAATGGTAAGTATCTTTCGGTTGTGGAAAACGTCTAAAATGACCTGTTAAAATTTAAACAAGATGACGGCAGGCTAAGGGGCAACTCCGGCAGTTTGTCGGAATTGCACAGAAACGGTGCAAAATTTTTGGTAAAAGAAGTCTGAAACTTGTTTTTGTACTTGTGAGGAAAGCACAGGTGTGTTATAGTAAAAACAAGATTTATTTATTTAAATGTAGTAAGAGGTGAACGCCATGCGCGCCGATCATTTTGATCAGCCCACCAATCCTTATCACTATGTGCTGCACTGCATCGGCGGGAAGTGGAAAATGACCATACTCCACGAGATCTACACACACGGCAGCATCCGCTTCAACCAAACGTTGAAGATCCTGCCCATTTCGGAAAAGGTCTTCAGCCAGCAGCTGCGAGAACTGGTGGAATCGGGTCTGATCCGCCGCATCTCCTACGATACGGTGCCCCCCAAGGTGGAGTATGTGCTCACGCCCAGCGGCGAACAGCTGATCCCCGCGCTGGACATCCTGTATATCTGGAGTATCCGCCGCATGAACGACCTGGAGATCCCCATCGATGCAAACGCCTTTACGGTGCATAAGTCCGGCAAATACGTGGACGCCCTGCGCGACATCATGGAGGCCAACAACTTTTGGCCGGATATTGAGCATCAAAGCAGCGGGGAGGTAGGACAGGCCTCCGGGGAAGATCGCTAAGCGAACCTGCGGGCGCAGGCAGGCGCAAAAAATGGAACTATAGCTTCTCCAGCGGCACGTGCGTCGGAGAAGCTGCCCTTCGGCCCACGCGTACGCGAACGGTTGCCTTTGGCGGCCCCCCTCGTGTGCGCGGTGGGCCGAAGCCTTGCCGAACAGAGGCTTTGCCGCCTTTCGACCGTCTCGCAGAGGCCGGTATCCGGCCTCTGTTTTGCGTCCGGGTACCTTTTGGTCAGTCACTGACCAAAAGGTAGGGATTGCGGAAATCGCCGCCGGACAGTACTATACTACAGGAAACAGGAATCAAAATTAGGAGGTGCGTCATGCCCGCCATACAGAACGACCTGACCCAGGGCAGCGTGACCCGGAAGCTGATCCGCTATGCGCTGCCGCTGGTAGCGTCCAGTCTGCTGCAGGCCCTCTACAGTATTACGGACTTCGTCATCGCCGGACACTTTATCGGGGACGCGGGGATTTCCGCCATCAACAACGCCAGCATCATCATGAACATGCTCACGCAGGTGGCCATCGGGCTGACCGTGGGCGGCAATATCCTGGTGGGCCAGTTTTTTGGCCAGGGAGACGAGACGCGGCGGCGCAGGGCTTCCGGCTCCATGTTCACGCTGGGCCTCTGTGCCGGCGTTCTGTTTGCCGGTGTTTTTGAGCTGATCGGCCGGCCGTTCCTCCGCCTTCTGGGCGCGCCGGCGCTGGAGGAGGCCGCGGCCTACTTCAACATCTGTGCCCTCGGCCTGTTCTTTATCTTTGGGTATAACGCCCTGTCGGCCATTCTCCGGGGGGTGGGCAACTCCCGGATCCCCTTGTACTGTGTCATCGTCTCGGTGAGCGTCAACGTGGGGCTGGATCTCCTTTTTGTCGCGTTCTTCCGCTGGGGCGTGGAGGGGGCGGCGGCCGCCACCGTCATTGCGCAGGGGCTCGCCTTCCTCACCGCGCTGATCTTTGCGCTGCGGCACCGGGCGGATCTGGGCCTTACCCCAGGCTGCCTGCGGCCTGCCCGGGAGATGGTGGGACGCATCCTCAGGCTGGGTACTCCCACGGCCGTCCAATGGACCATTGCCAGCGTATCCTGGCTGGTGGTGGTGGCGCTCATCAATCAGTACGGCGTGAGCGTTTCCGCCGGGAACGGCGTGTCCAACAAGATCCGGGATTTCTGCCAGCTCTTTGTCACCGCCATGTGCACCGGCGCGGGCACCATGTGCGCCCAATGTCTGGGCGCGCAGCTCTATGACCGGGCCGAGCAGGTGATGAAGACCTGCATGCGGATCACCCTGATCATGGCGGGGGTCATCATCGCCGTGGCAGAGCTTTTCGCACCCCGGTTTGCCGCCATCTTTACGCCGGATCCCCAGGTTCAGCAGTGGGCGGTGCTCAACCTGCGCATCGAGATTGTCTGCCAGATCTTTTACGCGGGCATGTTCTCCTATAATACGCTGGCGACCGGATCGGGCCACACGATGTTCATCATGTGGAACTCGTTCCTCAATTGTATCGTGGTGCGGCTCATCCTGGCGCTGATCCTGGATCACTTGTTTGGTGTGGTGGGCGTCTATGTGGCCTGCGGGGTGGCCGTGGCCAGTTCCGTGCCGGTGGGGTACTGGTTCTACCGTTCCAGGCGGTGGATGCATCCGCTGAATGTGAAATAACCGCAAAAACAGGGGCCGAGGCCCCTGTTTTTTGCGGTTGGACGGTTGCAACCCCCGCTCTGCTGCGCTATACTAAAGGGCGAATCATACGGCCTGCTTCCGCGCGCCTGCGGCGGAAGCGGGGGAATGGAAAGGTGAATCGGATGGAACAGACGAAAAAGCAAGCGCTGGCCGTCACTGCGGCCCACGCCCGCCTGCTGGCGGTGGATATGGTGCACGCCGCCGCCTCCGGCCACATCGGCGGCTCCTTGTCCGCCATGGATATCCTCACGCTCCTGTATGGAGACGTGATGCATGTGGACCCGGCCGATCCGGCCGACCCGGACCGGGACCGCTTCGTGCTCTCCAAGGGGCACTGTACGCCGGGGCTCTACCCCACCCTGGCGCTGCGGGGTTTCTTCCCGGTGGAGGATCTGAAGATGTTCCGCCGCATTGACGGGCATATGTCCGGCCATGCGGAGATGCACCATGTCAAGGGCGTGGATATGTCTACCGGAAGTCTGGGCCAGGGCCTGTCGGCGGCCGTGGGCATGGCGCTGGCGGGGAAGATGGACCATAAGGATTACCGGGTGTATGCCCTGCTGGGGGACGGCGAGCTGGAGGAGGGCCAGGTTTGGGAGGCCGCCATGGCCGCAGCCAAATTCCGGCTGGACAACCTGTGCGCCATCGTGGATGTGAACGGGCTTCAGATTGACGGCAGGACCGCCGATGTGATGCCCTCCGAGCCTCTGGACAAGAAGTTTGAGGCCTTCAACTGGAACGTACAATCGGTGGACGGCCACGATTTCGACGCGCTGGAGCGCGCGTTTGCGGCTGCGGCGGCGTGCCGGGAGAAGCCCACCGTGCTCCTGGCCAGGACCGTCAAGGGCAAGGGCGTCTCCTTCATGGAGAACGACGCGGGCTGGCACGGCAAGGCGCCCAATGACGAGCAGTATGAAAAGGCCCATGCGGAGCTGGCCGCGACGCTGGCGGAACTGGAGGGGAAGTAAGCCATGAGTGAGAAGATCGCAACCCGCGCCGCCTACGGCGAGGCCCTGGTGGCTCTGGCGGAGGAGTATCCCGAGCTGGTGGTGCTGGACGCCGACCTGTCCGGTTCCACCATGACCAAGGGCTTTGCCAAGGCCCATCCCGACCGTTTTTTCAACATCGGCATTGCCGAAGCCAATATGACGGGTATCGCCGCCGGCCTGGCCGCCTGCGGCAAGAAGCCCTTTACCAACACATTTGCCATGTTTGCCGCCGGACGCGCGTTTGAGCAGGTGCGCAACTCCATCGCCTACCCCCGCCTGAATGTAAAGGTAGTGGGCTCTCACGGCGGCCTGTCCGTGGGTGAGGACGGCGCCACGCATCAGTGCATCGAGGATTACGCCATCATGCGCGCCATCCCCAACATGATGGTGCTCTCCCCCTGCGACGGCCCTGAGATGCGCCTGGCCGTCAAGGCCCTGCTGGACTATGACGGCCCGGCCTATCTGCGCCTGGGCCGCCTGGCGGTGGAGAGCGTCACCGATTCCATTCCCGGCTATTCCTTCCGGTTGGGCAAGGGCGCGGTACTGCGGGACGGAGCGGACGCCACGGTGATCGCCACCGGCATGATGGTGCAGATGGCCCTGCAGGCCGCCCGGACGCTGGCGGAGGAGGGCGTGTCGGTCCGGGTCGTCGACATGCACACCATCAAGCCGCTGGATTATGAGCTGGTGCTGAAGGCCGCGCTGGAGACCCGCTGCATCGTCACTGCCGAGGAACACACCGTCATCGGCGGCCTGGGCTCCGCTGTGGCGGAATTCCTTGCGGAGCACTGCCCGGTGCCTGTGCTGCGCCATGGCGTTCACGACGAATTCGGCCGCTCCGGCAAGGCGCAGGCCGTGCTGGAGGCCTACGGGCTCACCCCCGCCGGTATTGCAGATCAGGTGCGCCAGGCCCTGAAACGGAAGCCGTGACACAGATCCGGCTCATCGCCCTGGATATGGACGGCACCCTGCTGGACGATGACCATGCCACAGTGCCGGCGCGCAATGTGGCTGCGCTGCGCCGGGCGGCGGAGCGCGGCGCAGCGGTGGCCATCGCCAGCGGCCGGGCCTGGGACCTTCTGCACGAGGTGGCGGCCCAGCTGGACATGCTGCACTATGCCGTACTCTCCAACGGCGCTGCCGTGCTGGATGTGACGAGCGGGGAATGGCTCTGGCGGAAGGGGCTGCCCCGGGCGCAGAGCCGGCGCCTGATCGAGCTGCTGCTGGCGCGGGACGTGCCGTTTGAGGTCTATGCCGACGGAGAAAATTATATCCAGGCCGACCGGAGCGGGCGGGTGCTGGCGCGGGCGCTGTCGCCGGAATTTGCCTCGGTCCTGCGGCGGTATTCCCGCTTCCCGGAGGATCTGAACGCTGCCCTGGAGGGGCGCTGTGTGGAGAAGATCCACATCTTTCACGTCCCGCCGGAAGAGCGCGCCGCGCTTCAAGCCGCGCTGGAGGCCACCGGCCCCCTGGCCGTCACAGGCTCCTTCGGGACCAATATGGAGCTGACCGCCCGGGGCGTCAACAAGGCCGCGGCTGTCCAGGCCCTGTGCAGGCGCCTGGAGGTAACGGCGGAGCAGGTCATGGCGTTCGGCGACGCGGACAACGATTTGGAGCTGCTGCGCTGGGCGCGGTGGTCCTTCGCCATGGAGAACGGGGCGGCGTCGGCCAAGGCCGCCGCACGGTATGTCACCGGCGCCAACCGTGCGGGGGGCGTGGGCATGGCGTTGGAGCGGTATCTGGCAGCGCCTTGAACTCAAACGGCGCGGAGCCCCCGTTCAGGGGGCTCCGCGCCGCGGCATGTCCGGGACTCAGGCCGCATCCCGGACGGCCCGGGCGGTCTCCCGCCGCAGGGAGCGGAGGTAGCACAGGACGAACAGACCGGTCAGGACCAGGCAGCAAAGCTCGGCGGCCAGGGGGCTGAGCCACACGCCTGCCTCCCCCAACAGGCGGGGCAGTACCGCCAGGCACGCGCACAGCAGCACCAGACCCCGCCCGAAGGAGATGGGGAAGGAAAAGAAGGGCCGCTCGACCGCAGTAAAGAAGCCGGCCATGATCACGTTGAATCCCATCACCAGGAAGACCCAGGCGTATTGCCGCAGGGCATGGACCGAGTATGTGAAGAGCGCGCTGCCGCGCTCACCGGGCAGGAAGAGCCCTACGACGGCGGGCGCGCCCAGCTGGCCGATGGCAAAGGAGAGGACGGAAAACACCGCGATCAGCCCCAGGCCGCAGCGCAGCAGCTTGTGGCAGACGTCCCGCTCCCCGGCCCCCAGGTGGAAGCTGACCAGAGGCTGGATGCCCTGGGTGGTACCGATCATGGTCATAAGCACCAGGGTGTTCACATAACTGATGATGGTGTAGCTGATCACGCCGTCCTCCCCGATGACGCGGAGGATGGTCAGGTTGAACAGGAAGATGACGATGCCGTTGGACAGCTCGCTGAGCCCTTCGGAGAGACCCAGCGGGAGGATGCGCCGGTAAGCCCGCAGTTCAGGGACGAAGCGGCCCAGGCGCAGACGCTCCCGGTGGGTGAGAAAGTACACCACGAATACGGTGGTAGAGGTGACCTGGGCCAGCCCCGTGGCCAGCGCGGCGCCCCAAACGCCCCAGCCCAGGCGCATGACGAAGAGCCAGTCCAGAAATACGTTCATCAGCGCGCAGGAGAGCACGCCGATGGTGCTCACCTGGGGCGCGCCGTTGGCTTTCACCTGCACCTCCAGGTTGTAGGATACGGTGAAGAATACGGTGAAGCAGGCGATCACGCCCACGTACTGCTTCACATACTCCAGCGTGTCCGGATAGGCCCCCAGAAACAGAGCCACCCGCTCCAGATTGAAAAGCACCAGCAGGGAGAGGATCAGACTCACCGCCGCCGTTACGCAGATGTTCTGGTTAAAATAGGTTCGGGCCTTTTCCAGATCCTTCTGCCCCAGGGCGATGGAGATGACGGTGGATGTACCGGTGGCCAGCAGGATGCCCAGCGTAAAGATCACCGACGTGAAGGGCATGGACAGATTGACGGCCGCCAGCGCGTGTTCCCCCACGCCCCAGGAGACGAACATGCCGTCCACCATGGTGTACAGGGAGAAAATCCACATGGACACAATGGATGGGATCACGAATTGGAAGAAACGTTTGATCAGATTCAAGGGTATGACCTCCTTATTTCCCTTCTATCATAAACCCTCGTATCATACGAGAGTCAAGAGGCGGAGGCAAAAAAGATGAAAGAATTTTACCGCATCCACGAGCTGTCCGGGCTGTTCGGCCTATGCCCGGATACCCTGCGTTATTATGAAGAGAAGGGACTGCTTCACCCCGCGCGTGGAGAAAACCGCTATCGCATGTACGGAATTCAGGACGTGATCACCCTGAACATCGTCCGCTCCCTGCGGGAGCTTGGAATGACGGTGGAGGACATCCGCACCTATCTGGAGCGGCGCTCTGTGGAGGAGACCCTGGCCCTGCTGGAGGAGGAGGAGCGCCTGCTGCGGCGGCGGATGGAGGAGCTGGAGCGCACCCGCCGGCAGGCCCGGCGCCGGCAGGCTCGGCTGGAGCGGTACGCCGCTGTGGAAGCGGAGCGGGTGGAGTTTTTGTACGAGGAGGAACGTTCCTGCGTCTTTTTGCAGGAGGACATCATCCTGGAGGGGGAGATCGACTTCCTGCTGAAAAAGCTGGAACACCGGCATCAGGACTATATCAAGATCATAGGGGACCAGTGCATGGGGGCGGCGGTGGACGGCGAGAGCCTGAAACAAGGCGTGTACAACCACTTTTCCAGGGTCTTTTTCCTTACGGAACCGGGCCTGCCCAGCGACGGCGTCCTGCCTGCGGGGGAGTACGCGCGCCTTTTTTACCGGGGCGGCTACGGCGCGCTGCAGCGGCATTATCAAACGCTGCTCGCGCAGGTGGCGGCGGCGGGCCGCCGGCCGGCCGGGGAGCCGCTGGAGCTCTACCGGATCGACGCCCACGACACCAACCGGGAAGCGGAATATGTCACCGAACTGCAGGTGCCGGTGCGGTAAGATCAGGGGCTTGTTTTCCAACAGGATAAGATGATATAATAACAAATTAGAATAAACGTATGGAAAACGGGGGGAATCGCGGTGCTGGAGATCTCCATCAACATGATCCTGGACAGTCTGGCAGAGTATGGACCGGAACGTTTTTTTTCGGAGGAGGAGCAGCTTTCCTTCAGCGGCCTGCGCCTGTATGAGCTGGGGCAGGAGACGCTTTCCACGTCGAACATCTATATGTGTACCAGCCGTGAGCTTACCGCGGAGGCGGCGGAGAGCGGCTGCTGCTTTTTGTGTATCCACAAAATGGCGCCCGCGCTGAAAAAGAAGCTGCAGGGCAGACGGATCGTACTGCTGGAGGACGAGGGGATCGGCCTGGCGGAGGTGTTCAACACGGTCCAAAGCCTGTTCACCGACCTGCGGGAATGGCATCAGCACATGCACGTCTCCCTGATCCAGAGCAACGACGTGCAGGAGCTGCTGGACCTGAGCGAGAGCGCCATCGGCAATCCCATCGTCCTGGTGGACCTGAGCTTCAAGCTGCTGGCCTACACAAAAAATATCAAGACCGACGATGAGGTCTATAACGAGGTGGTCAGCCGGGGCTATCATACCAAGCAGACCATCGAGCGGCTGACCAATACCCGTCAGGTGGACAGCATCAAGAGGGCCAGCGTCATCGACATCGCCTTTCCGCTGCCGCAGATGACGCAGTATCAGACCATGACGAAGACCTTTTTCATCAAAGGCGTCCCATATGCCTACCTGCGGATGATCTGCAGCGCCCATGCCCCCTCCAAGAGCCTGGAGGAACGGTTCGCCCTTCTGGCGGAGAGCGTGGAATACTATCTGCATAACCACTACTCCGCCGGAAGCATCAACAAATATATGTATGAATACGTGCTGGTGGAGCTCATTGAGAATAAGATCAAGGACGAGGAGGACATCGAGGAGCGCATCAAGTGCGTGGGCCTTCAGCGGGACGCCGAATATCAGCTTTTGAAGATCATTTTCGAAGACGAGGACAATACTTCCCTGAACTACATGCTGGACCAGCTGCTGGCGATCTTTCCGGAATCCCGGCCGTTCATCTACGGCGATTACATCATGATCCTGATGAGCCGTGAGAGCAAATATCTGGGCGCGGAGGAGCGCAAACTGCGGCAGTTTGATCTGCTGCGGGAGCTGCTGGAATACCATAAGGCCCGCTGCGGCATGAGCGAGGTGTTCCGTACCATCCGGCTGGTCAGCGACGCCTACGTGCAGACCACGGTAGCGGTGGAGATCGGCAGGACGCTCCAGCAGAAAGGAATTTTGGTGGAGGAGACCGGCGGCGGAAGGGTCTTCGCCTATCGGGACTGCTACATCTATCACCTGATCACCGCCTGTTCCGAACAGGTACAGCTGCGCAGCCTGTGTGACGAGCAGCTGCTGGCCATCCGCGAACAGGATGAGCAGAAGAGCACCGATTATGCAAATTTGCTGTATACCTATCTCATCAACCAGTGCAGGCCGACGGATACCGCCAAGCTGCTGCACATGCACCGGAATAACGTCATCTATCATGTGGAGCGGCTCTCCGAGCAGCTGGGGGTGGACCTGAACGACCCGGAGACCCGCCTGCGCCTGCTGCTGTCGTACAAGGTCATGGATCTGCTGTAAGGCCGCCCTTCCGGGAGAAAGCGGAGGGAAACGAAAAAGTCATGGGCAATTGCGCGCGACGGCAATTGCCCATGACTTTTTTTCGAAGCTCAGAGAGTGCAAAACTCCCGGTTGCGGCCGGGCATCCTGCCGGCCGTGCGGAGAAACGCATTATACGTGCACGCCCAGAGCCTGCGCGTTTTTATAGTAGAGCATGGAACGCTCCTGTTCCCCCAGGGGGAGGTTCTTTACGTATTCCACCATGTCGGAGGCGTCCTCAAAGGGATAATCGCTGCCGAAGAGAATGCGATCCAGGCCCAGGACCCGGCGGGTACACTCGAAGGCCTCGGGGGACATGTTGCCGCTGGTGGTGACGTAAATATTGCGGTGGAAGTAGGCGCTGAAATCCTGCTTGTTTTTGGCCTTGGGGTTGGGCAGGAACTTCAGGCGGTTGTCCATGCGGTCCAGCAGGAACGGCAGAGCCTCGCCGAGATGGCCCAGCATGACCTTCAGGTTGGGCAGCTCGTCGAACAGGCCGCCCACGATCATGCGGGTCAGAGTGGTGACCGTGTCCATGGTGAAGCCCAGGCCGGGGCCCGCCACGGGGAAGCCGCAGTCGTCTACCCGGGAGGCGTTGGCCAGCTGGGGGTGGAGGTAGACGTACACTCCCAACTCGTCCGCCTTCTGGAAGATGGGGCGGTAACGGGGATCGTCCGGGGCGGTCTCGCCATAGTTGGAGTGGGTGTGCCAGGCCACAAAGCCGAGCTCCTTCACGCAGCGCTCCAGTTCCGCCGCTGCGGCGGGCACGTCCTTCACCGGCAGGATGGCGCTGCCCAGATAGCGGCCGGGGAAGCGCTGGACCAGCTGGTAGAGAACGTCGTTGGTCCGGCGGCAGATCGCCGCGCTCTCAGCCGGGTCCAGCTGCTCGGCGCCGGGGGAGCAGCTGAGCACGGCACAGTCGATGCCAAGCGTATCCATCAGGGCGATCCGCTCTTCCCCCACCTGAAGCAGCTTCTCCAGCAGAGGCCCCTGGGGCATGGTGATCGCGTCGCTCCAGGTGATCAGGTCGGTGTCTTTGCGGTAATAGGGAGGCTCGGTGCGGGATTCCAGCGCGTCGATCAGGCACTGGTCGTAAAAGTGATTTTCAAAATCAATTAATTTCATATGCAGAACTCCAGAATCAGATTCAAGCGCCCATCAGAAGAGCAGGCAGCGCGGTGGAAAGGGCAGGGACGTACGTGATGATGAGGACCGAGACGATATAGAGGATGATATAGGGCACACAGGCCTTGGAGATCTGGCCCATGGGGCGCTTGAGCACGCTCTGGGCCACGAAGATGTTCAGGCCGAAGGGGGGCGTGAACAGGCCGATGGCCAGGTTGACCACGAAGACCATGCCCAGGTGCAGGGAGGGGATGCCCAGGGCGGCGGCGGTGGGCAGCAGCATGGGCGCCAGGATGAGGATGGCGGCGCTGGTATCGAAGAAGCAGCCCACGATGAGCAGCAGCACGTTGAGCATCAGCAGGAACTGGATCTGTCCCATGCCGCCGAAGGCCTCGGTGACCGCGGCGGGAAGCTGTGCGATGGTGGCCGCCTGGGAGAACACCGTGCTGCCGGCGATGAGCAGGAAGACCTGGGCGGTCGTGCGCCCGGCATCCTTAAAGATGGGCAGCAGCTGTTTGAACTTGATGTCACGGGTGCCGAAGACCGCCACGATGAAGGAATAGGCCGCGGCCAGGGCGCCGGATTCGGTGGGGGTGCAGATGCCGGTGTAGACGCTGCCCAGGACCAGTACGGGGAGCACCAGCACGGGAAGGCCCTTCCACAGGGCTTTGCCAAAAGCGCGGGCGGAGAATTTCTCCTTCTCCACACCGGGTCTGGGCTTGCACATGATGATCAGGTAGACGCTGACGATGACCACGATCAGGATGCCGGGCAGGATGCCGGCCAGGAAGAGCTTGGTAATGGAGGTCTCAGTGGCTACGCCGTAGATGATCATGGTGATGCTGGGCGGAATGATGGTGGACAGGCAGGCGGAAGAGGTGATGATGCCCAGAGACATGCTCTCGCCATGGCGCTCCGAGAGGGGCTTGTGGACGATCTTGCCGAAGGTGGCGGTCGCGGCCGGACCGGAACCGGAGATGGCGCCGAAAATCGCATTGGCAATGACGCAGGCGATGGGCAGGCCGCCGCGGATGCTCTTCAGGGTCTCGATACATACATTGATCAGCCGGGTGCCCAGGCTGCTGGCGGCGATCAGGCTGCCGGCGACCATGAAGAAGGGCACGGCCAGCAGGGCATTCTTGGTCATGGCCTCAAAGAAGCCGGTAAATACATTGGTCAGGGACATGTGGTTGACAAAGATCTGCAGGTAGATCGCCGAGCAGAGGATGGAGATGTAGATGGGACACTTCAGCAGGGACAGTCCAATCAGAATGATCAGGACCGGAAGCAGAATCTCAAGCATTGTCATGGTCGAAGTCCCCCTTATTGCAAAGCATCAATACCACCCAGACAACCAGGGCGACGACGATACAAATCATAGCGATCGCATACAGGACGCCTTTGGGCATCTGCAGCACATAGGTGACCTGGTTGCGTTTGAAGGCTTTCATCATAACGTCCAGGCCATGGTAGCCCAGCACGACCATAATCACGCTGGTGATAATTCCGCGGATGTAGTTGAGAATGCGCTGACCGGTCTTGCCCTTGACCCAAAGATCAATGGCGGAGATACACAGCTGGTCGCCGGCGCCCTCCAGATAGGGAATGGCCAGATAGACCATGAGCACGATGCAGTAGCTGCACAGCTCCTCAGACCAGGTAAAGCCTTTTCCGGCAAAGCGGACGATGGCGTTGAGGGTGGCCAGGGCGGTAGCCACGGCAATCAGCAGCGCCGAAATCGAAAACAAAAACGTACGGACATAGCGCGTAATTTTAACACACACTTGCATAACCTGTTCTCCTTTTAAGAGGGCGGGGACGCAGCCGTCCCCGCCCGTTGAGGCTGTTGCAGCGAACTCAGGAATTGGCGATGAGTCCCACGAACTCGTCGTAGATGGCGGCACAGTCGGAATCGATGTTCTTAAAGTCTTCGTGCAGAGACTCGGTGGCGGCCTTCATCTCGGCAAGCAGCTCGTCGCTGGGCTCGTTCTTGGTGGCGCCCGCGTCCACCATGGCCTGCATGGCTTCCTCGGAGTACTGGGTCATGTAGGGCACCTCGAAATCGGCGACTACGGCCTTGGCAGTGGACAGGATCAGGTCCTGTACGTTCTGGGGCAGGGTGTCCATCCAGTCGGCGCTGAAGAAGAAGCAGTTGACGAACGCGCCCGCGGGGCAGAGGTTGATGTTCTTGGCGCTCTCATACAGGCCCTGGGTATACCAGAAGGTGCAGTCGTTGAGCACGCCGTCCACGGTGCCGTTCTGCAGGCCAACAGCCACGTCGCCGGGATCCAGGGAGGCGGGGGAAGCGCCGTAAGCGTTCAGGGAGCTGTGCAGGGTGGGAGAGGGCAGGGTCCAGATCTTGTGGCCGGACAGATCGCTCATCTTCTCAATGGGGAAGGTGGACAGGATATAGGAGTTGCCGCCCAGCAGCCAGCCGCCCACTTTGAAGCCATAGTCGTACAGGTAGTCGTCCAGGCTGGTGCCGGCGGAGAGGATGGCCTGGGCCTGGGCAGCGGCAGTGCCGTCCGCGTCAAAGAGGAAGGGCAGGTCCAGAATGGCGATGGCAGGGGCGTAGGAGGCAAAGTAGGAGGAAGGGATGAGCACGCCTTCAATGGTGCCGTTCTGCACGCCCTCGATCATCTGGGGAGCGGTGCCCAGCTGGCTGGTGGGATAGAGCTCCACCGTGATGGCGCCGCCGGAGGCCTCTTCGATGCGGGTCTTGAACTCCTCCATGGTCATGTTCTGCTGATGCTTGCCGCCGGTGGGCGTGCCCAGGCGGATGGTGTAGCTGCCGGTGATCTCGGTGTCGCCGCCGGTGGGTTCGGTGGTGGAAGGAGCGGTGGTCTCGGGAGCGGTGGTAGAGGGAGTTCCTCCAGAGGAGCTTCCGGAGTTTCCGCCGCAGGCGGACAGGATCAGGGACAGGGACAGGGCGATGCTCAGAACCAGAGAGAGTTTCTTTTTCATCGGTGCGTACCTTCCTTTCTTCTGCTTGAAATATTCTTCTTCTTGGAAGAAATGGGGAAAACAGGACAGCAAATAAGGCGATATGACGGAAACCGGGGTCCTGTTCCCGCTCTCTTCTGTATAAAAGACTATCATAAACTACCCGGAGATGCATTAGAGTGTTTGCCAAATTAATCACAAAGTCGGCCAAGCGAATTTTGTAGGAAGTGTAAAGAGAAAAAAGCGGCCGCCGTTTGAGGACACTTGGCCCGTCCCTGGAGCGGTCCCACCAGTTGTTCACGCTTTGTTTTCATTTACAACACAACATTTTTTGAAAAAGTGTTGTGTTTCCGTCAGGCGGTTTTAAGCTGTCGGTTGAAAAAAGCACGTCTGGTCTGTATGCTAAAGATATCCGCAGGGCCTGGAACGGGCTCTGGACTGAGGTGTGTGTTATGGCGGTCATTCAGGCGGAACATTTGGCCCGCGAATATGTTATGGGCAAAAACGTCATCCGGGCGGTGGACGATATCAGCTTTACCATTCAGGAGGGCACCTATACCATGATCCTGGGGGCCAGCGGAGCGGGAAAATCCACGGTGCTGAACCTGCTGGGCGGGATGGATTCCCCCACCTCCGGCAGCCTGAGGATCAACGGGCGGGATATCGCCCGGTTCAACAAGCGCCAGCTGGCGGAGTACCGGCGCAACAGCATCGGCTTCGTGTTCCAGTTTTACAACCTGATGCCCAACCTGACCATGCGGGAGAATGTGGAGCTGGCCAGCCAGATCTGCAAAGATCCCCTGGACGCCCAGGAGACCCTGGAACTGGTGGGCCTGGGGGAGCGCTCCTCCAATTTCCCGTCCCAGTGCTCGGGCGGCGAGCAGCAGCGTGGGGCCATCGCCCGGGCGCTGGCCAAAAATCCCGCCATCCTGCTCTGCGACGAACCCACCGGCGCGCTGGACTACAAGACCGGCAAGGCGATCCTGGCCCTGCTGTACGACTTATGCAAAAAAAGCGGCAAGACGGTCATCGTGGTGACCCACAACGGCGCGCTGGCTCCTACGGCCGATGTGCTCATCCGCATGAAAAGCGGCAGGATCGAGTCCTACGAGGAGAACCCCGCTCCCGTCCCGGTGCAGGAATTGGAGTGGTGATATGATTTGGCGCAACTTCCTGCGGGATCTGCGGCAGACGGCCCCACGCCTGATTTCGGTCATGGTCATTACCATGATCGCCGTGATGGTCTATACCGCGCTCAACGGCGTTTTGTATCATGTGCAGCAGGTCACCGCCGCCTACGGCCAAACGCAGAACGTGGCGGACTACTGGATCTCCGGCGCCGGTTTGGACCGGAGCGACTGCCGGGTGCTGGAACAGATCGACGGCGTCGCCGGCGTGCAGCCCCGCATTACCTGGGAGGCCCAGGAGCGGGGCAACGAGGATGTGCAGCTGCTGGTGTATGCCGTTGCGGATTGGGCGATCAACACGCCCTACCTGGTGGGCGGAGCACTGCCGGCCGACGAGAGGGAGATGGCGGTCAGCGATGTCTTTGCCGCCGCCAACGGCCTTTCCGTGGGGGACAGCTACGAGATGCTGCTGACCGGCACAGACCAGGTCCTGCGTCTGCGGATCAGCGGGCTGGTCAAAAGCCCGGAGTGCCTTTACCACGTCAATGCGACCACGCCGATGCCGGAGCTGGGGCGCTATGGCTTCGCCTATTGCAGCCAAGACGTTCTGAGCGGGCTGATGGGAAGCAATCGCTATAATCAGATCTGCATCACGACCTCGGACGAGGTCGACGACGCGGCGCTCCGGCGGGCCGTCAACGAACGCCTGGGCGACAAGGTGGTCAACGTCCTGGCCCGGGAGGACAACCTGGCGGCCGACCGCCTGCGGGGCATGACCGAGGATCTGACGCCCATCCTTCGCCTGTTTCCCATTCTCTTCTTCCTGTGCGCGGTGCTGCTGATGGTCAGCAATATGAGCCGCCTGATCGAGAGCGGCCGCTCCGCCATCGGCACCTTCAAGGCCTTGGGCTATTCCGACCGGACGATCTTGTGGTATTACCTGCTCCACGCCGTTTTGGTGGTTTTGGTGGGGTTTCCGCTGGGCGTGGCGCCCAACGGGCTGATCGCCAGGCTGCTGGTCGAGACGCTGTCCACCGGCTGCGACCTGCCTGTCTATGGGCTGGCCAACGACTACCGGTCCTGGGGGCAGGCCCTGGCGCTGACGGTGCTCTGCTGCGTGGGCAGCGCATTTTTCGTGGCCCGCTCCTTATTGAAGGAGAGTCCGGCCCAGTGCATGCGCCCACAGCCCCCCAAAAGCACCAAGCCGGTGCTGCTGGAGAAGCTGCCCTTCCTCTGGCGGCGCTTGGGCTTCAATCAGAAATACATCATCCGCAACGCCCTGCGCAACAAGGCGCGGATGCTCACCTGCGTTGTAGGGATCGCCTTCTGCATGGGCCTGGTGCTGGCGGCCTTCGCCCTGCGGGACGCCGTGACCCACTATGCCGGAGCGCTGACCTCCAATCAGAACAAATACGACCTGATGGTAGATCTGGGCGCCGGCGTGACGGAGGGGCAGTACCGCAGGCTGGCCGCCTCCGCCAACACGGAGGGGGCGGAATTTGAGATGACCACCGCCGGTTGGTTCTATGCCCCCGGACGGATGACCACCGCCGCCCTGACGGTGGCCGAGGACCAGAGCTGGCTGCACCTGTACGATCCCTATGCTCAGGGGGTCCTGAACCTGCCGGAGGATGGGGCGGTCCTGTCCCAGAGCATGGCCGACGAGCTGAATGTGACGACAGGCGATACGGTGACGGTCCGCTTTACCGGTGATTCCCGTTATTACACCATGAAAGTCTCCCGTATCCTGCGGGGCGTCTCCGGAGCCTATGTGGGGCGCGGCTTCTGGCGGAGCCTGGGGCGGCCCTATGTGCCCACCACCGCCTATGCGGCCGCCGCGGACCGGACGGCCCTGGCCGCCGAACTGGACCGCTACGACTTCGTGGATGGCTGGCAGACCCGGGAGACGGTGACGGACGCCGCGGCAGAGCAGCTCTCCAGCGCTTCTCTGGTGGCGTATATCCTGATCGTATTCGGAGGAAGCCTGGCCTGCGTGGTGATCTATAACCTGGGGATCATGAGCTTTTTGGAGCAGATCCGCAGCCTGGCCACCCTGATGGTCCTGGGCTTTTACGACAAGGAGATCAAACGCCTGCAGCTGAGCGAAAATATCATTTTCGCGGCGGGCGGCATCTGCGCGGGTATCCCCATGGGCATCGGATTGAGTTACGTCATCATCGCCCTGCTCAGCGATATGCCGCTGCAGGTGAATACCCGGCCGGTTTCTTTCGTGCTCTCCTGCGCGGTGACCCTGCTGTTTGCCCTTCTGGTCAACTGGATGATCGGCCGGAAGATGCGGGAGATCGACATGCTTGGCGCGCTGAAAAGCGTGGAATAACGGAAGGGGAGTACATATGAAGCGGAAATGGATGGTTTTGCTCTGTGCGCTGAGTCTCCTGGCGGCGGCAGGCTGTCAGAAAGAGGCGGATTATCAAACGGTGACGCCCGAGGTGGGGACCATTGAGAACCGGGTGGAGGATACGGGCACGGTGGCGTGGCGGGACCCCACTTCGGTCATCCCGGTCGTCAGCGGAAAGGTCGTCTCCTGTGCCTTTGAGGAGGGGGATGCGGTAACGGCGGGACAGACCCTCTATGTCATCGATTCCGGCGATCTGGAGGATCAGATCACCCAGGCGCGGCTCTCCCTGAAGACCGCCCAGGCGGGCGCCGCCCAAAGCGAAGCCGCCTGCGCCGACCTGACGGTCTACGCCAGCGCCTCCGGAACCGTGACGGCCGTCTACTGCCACGTGGGGGACTACATCGGAGCGGGAACGGCGGTGGCGCAGATCCAGGACAGCGCCAACCTGACCCTGACGGTCCCCTTTGCCCCGGCCGACGCCGCCGCACTGGTCCCGGGCGCGGCCGCCGTCATTACGTTTCCCAATCAGAGCGGTACTGTGACCGGCGCGGTGGAGCGGATCTACGACACGCCGACCGCCCTCTCCGGCGGACGGGAGGGAGTGTATGTGGAGCTCAGCTTCCAGAATCCGGGCACGCTGACCGACGCCGCCACGGCCACCGCCGCTGTGGGCGCCGCCGCCTGCATGGAGGCGGGCGCCGTGTGCTATGCCACACAGCAGTCCATTTATGCCGCCCAGTCGGGACAGGTCCTCACCCTGGACCTGGAGACGGGCAGCGCGGTGACGCAGGGGCAGGCCGTGCTGACCCTGAAAAACGACGCGCTGACCAACGCCGCGGTCAACGCGGGCCTGTCCGTGGAGACCGCCCGGACCAACCTGGAGCAGCTGGAGGCCAAGCGGTCGGACTACACCATCGCCGCCCCCATCGACGGCACCATCCTTACCCGCAGCGTCAAGGCCGGGGACTTTGCCTCCGCCGCGGCGCCCATGGCCACGCTGGCCCCTGCACACGCCCTGTGCGTCAATGCGGAGATCGACGAGATCTACATCGACCGTATCTGGCCCGGGCAGGAGGCCTGCGTGCAGTTTGCCGACGACAGCGGAGTGGAGCGGACCTACGCCGCTCAGGTGCGCCGGGTGGACGAAAACGGCGTTACGTCCGGCGGTGTGACCGACTATACCGTGGAGCTGGTCCTGGAGGATACCAGCCGGCTGAAGGCCGGGATGAACGTGTCGGTCTCCATCGTGACGCAGCGGAAGGAGGGCTGCCTTCGCCTTCCTTCCGAAGCCGTCAGCGGCAGCACGGTCCAGGTGCTGCGGGACGGCCAGGCCGTCTCCGTTTCGGTGACCACCGGCATCACGGGCGGCGGATATACGGAGATTACGGCGGGGCTGACCGGGGACGACGCCGTGATCCTGCCGTAAGGGCGGTGCATTCTGCGGCGGCACCGGTCCGGAGCAGAAACACAAAAAAGCACGATAATTCGCAAGAAAGTTATAGTAACTCCCTTCGCCATACCGTATGCTAAAAAGGAAAAGACAAAGGTGCTGCGGGCGTACGGCTTCTTCTGCCGGTCCCGCCGGCGAAACGGTGAATAACAGAAGGGAGCGGTCCACGTATGAGTACATTGAGCGAAATTTCCGAGGCCCTGCAAAAAGGACGGGCCAAGCTGGTCAAAACACTGGTCCCCCAAGCCCTGGAGGAAGGCGTCCCCGCTCAGCAGATCCTGGAGGAGGGATTGTTGGCGGGCATGAGCATCATCGGGGAGAAGTTCAAAAACAACGAGGTTTTTGTCCCCGAGGTGCTGGTGGCGGCCCGGGCGATGAACGCCGGCACGGAGCTGCTCAAGCCCCACCTGGCTGCGGCTGGGGCCGAGTCCAAGGGGAAGGTCTGCCTCGGCACCGTCAAGGGCGACCTGCACGATATCGGCAAGAATCTGGTACGCATGATGTTCGAGGGCAAGGGACTGGAAGTGGTGGACCTGGGTGTGGACGTAGCCCCGGAGACCTTTGTTCAGGCTGCCATCGGCAACGACTGCAGGATCATTGCCTGCTCCGCCCTGCTGACCACCACCATGCCCGTCATGGGAGAAGTGGTGGAACAGGTGAAGTCCGCCGGTATTCGGGACAAGGTAAAGATCATGGTGGGCGGCGCGCCGGTTACGGACAAGTTTGCCCAGACCATCGGCGCGGACGCTTATACCGCGGACGCCGCCACTGCGGCGGAAAAAGCCGTGGAGCTGCTGTCCTGCGGCTGACGCACCTCGGCGCCGGAAAGGCGTCCGCTCTCTCAGTGGAATGGGACCGCAGGATAAGAAAAACTCCCGAACGGATGCGCCTGACCGGCTTCCCTTTGGGGGGACGGTGAACGAAAAGGCGCCGTTCTTTCAAAAAAACCGGTCAGGCGGCCGATAAAGATCGTATGGAAGAACGGTTCCAACGAAGGATAAATTCCGGTTTGCAGGGCAGTCTCGAAATCGGGACTGCCTTTTTCCTTCGAAGCCGCGAGCGGTTTTCCGGATAGGCTTGTGGCAGCACAAAAGGGAAAAGGGAGCGGAAACGAAGCGGCAAGCGTCTGCCGCGTTGGGCTCCGTCCGGATCCCCGCAGGAAGATGACTTGCCGGCGGCCCCTCCCCCTCGCCACCGGGGCTTCTCCCGGGCCATGTTTCTGCAGCTTTACACCGTGGGCCTGCCTGTGGTATCATCAGCATAGCCCCCTGTATTACGAAAAGCAGACGGAATGGCTTCCCGTTTTCGGAAAGGAGCGCACCCATGTCGCAGATCACCAAGCGGGCGCTGGCGGAGTCGCTGAAAAAGCTGCTGCTGGAAAAACCCCTGGACCGGATCACCGTGTCCGATATTACCGAGGACTGCGGCGTCAGCCGCATGACGTTCTACTATCACTTTAAGGATGTCTACGACCTGATCGAGTGGACCTGGCTTCAGGAGGCGGAGCGCGCCCTGGACGGCCAGAAGACCTACGATACCTGGCAGCAGGGGTTCTTGCAGATATTCCAGCTGGTGCAGGAGAACCGGGCGTTTGTGATGAACCTGTATCACTCCATCAGCCGGGAGCAGGTGGAGCGCTATCTCTATAGGCTGACCTATCAGCTGCTCATCGGCGTGGTGGAGGAAAAGTCGGCGGGTATGAGCGTCCGGGATGAGGATAAAAAATTCATCGCGGATTTTTACAAGTACGCCTTTGTGGGACTGATGCTGGACTGGATTCGGGGCGGGATGAAGGGGGAGCCGCAGGTCCTCATCGACCGCCTGAGCGTGCTGATCCGCGGGGATGTGGAGAAAGCGCTCAACCACTATCGGGCCGATCAAATGAAACAAAGTGGCCCAAATGATTAAAAACAATACAAAAACGCCCCAGTGCCCAAAATTCTGGCACCGGGGCGTTTTTGCTGATTGCGGCGGGAAGGAGAAGGGCATATTCTATGGGCAGATCAAAAAAAGAACTGCTGACAGGAGGAACACAGTATGTATTATTCCAGCGGTAACTATGAAGCGTTTGCCCGTCCGGAAAAGCCGGAGGGCGTGGAGCGCAAGTCTGCCTATATCGTGGGCTCCGGCCTGGCGGCCCTGACCGCCGCCTGCTATCTGGTCCGGGACGGCCGGATGAAGGGCGAACGGGTGCACATTCTGGAGAAGGACGCGCTTCCCGGCGGCGCCTGCGACGGCTATCACTACGATAACGTGGGCTATGTCATGCGGGGTGGCCGCGAGATGGACAACCATTTTGAGGTTATGTGGGATCTCTTCCGCTCGATCCCCTCCATTGAGACCGAGGGGATCAGCGTGCTGGACGAGTACTACTGGCTCAACAAGCACGACCCCAACTACTCCCTTATGCGGGCTACCATCAACCGGGGCATGGACGCCCACACCGATGGAATGTTTGCCCTGTCCGACAAGGGCGCCCTGGAGATCATGAAGCTGTTTTTTACCCCGGATGAGAAGCTGTATGACCTGCGCATCGACGAGGTCTTCGACGAGGAGGTGCTGAACTCCAACTTCTGGATGTACTGGCGGACCATGTTCGCGTTTGAAAACTGGCACAGCGCCCTGGAGATGAAGCTCTACCTCAAGCGTTTCATCCACCACGTGGGCGGCCTTCCGGACTTCAAGGCCCTGCGCTTTACCAAGTACAACCAGTATGAGTCCATGATCCTGCCCATGATCCAGTATCTGCAGGATCACAACGTCCAGTTCCACTACCACACCCAGGTGGTCAATGTGGAGTTTGAGATCCGGCCCGGCCGCAAGCAGGCCAAGCGCATCTGCGTGCTGCGGGAGGGCCAGGAGGACGCCATTGACCTGACGGAGGATGATTTGGTATTCATCACCAACGGCGGCTGCGTGGAAAATTCCGCCCTCGGCGACCAGAATCACCCTGCCCCCTTCCGCACCGAACTCAAGCCCGGCGGCGGCTGGGATATGTGGAAGAAGATCGCTGCGCAGGACCCCGCGTTCGGCCATCCGGACAAGTTCTGCAGCCATCCGGAGATGAGCAACTGGATGTCAGCTACCGTGACCACGCTGGATGAGCGCATCGTACCCTATCTCAAGAACATCTGCAAGCGGGACCCCTTCAGCGGCAAGGTGGTCACGGGCGGTATCGTCACGGTGCGGGATTCCGGCTGGCTCATGAGCTGGACCTTCAATCGCCAGCCCCAGTTCCGCGATCAGCCCAAGGGGCAGCTGGTGGGCTGGATCTACGGGCTGTTCAGTGACCGGAGCGGCAACTATGTCCACAAGGCCATGCGGGAGTGTACCGGCAAGGAGATCTGCATGGAGTGGCTCTATCACCTGGGGGTGCCCGAGGACCAGATCGAGGATCTGGCCGAGCACAGCGCCAACACCGTGCCCTGTATGATGCCCTATATCACCGCCTTTTTCATGCCGCGCGCCGCCGGGGACCGGCCGGACGTGGTGCCTGAGGGCAGCGTGAACTTTGCATTCCTGGGGCAGTTCGCAGAGACGAAGCGGGACACCATCTTCACCACCGAATACTCCATGCGTACCGGAATGGAGGCGGTGTACACGCTGCTGAACATCGACCGGGGCGTGCCTGAGGTCTGGGGGAGCACCTATGACGTGCGGGATCTGCTCAACGCTACCGTACAGCTGCGGGACGGGAAAAAACTGACCGATCTGGACCTGGGCTTCAAGGAGCGCATCGCGCTGAAGGAGGTCCTGAAGAAGCTGGAGGGGACCGACCTGGAGAAGCTGTTGAAGGAATACAACGTAATCTGAATCGGAGGAACGGCCGCCGCAGGATCCTGCGGCGGCCGTTCCGCGCCGGAAAAACGCCGAAACCTTCGTATAAGGCTTGACCATACCGCCGGAATCAGGTAAACTTAAAGACCAAGGTAAGGCGGAACATCGGGAGAAAAGCCACCCGCCGGGGTGGCTTTTTGCCTGCCTGGGGCGGGAAGGAGAGAGGGACATGAGGCAAACGGGACTCCGGATGCTGTCCTGGCTGCGGCGGGAGCCGGTGCTGTGTATTTCCGCCGTATGTGCGGCGCTTTCCATGCTGCTTACGCCGCCCTCGGCCGCTTATCTCAATTATGTGGACTGGCGCGTCATCTCCCTGCTGTTCTGCCTGATGGCAGTGGTGGCGGGGCTGCAGGACTGCGGGGTGTTCGCCGTGCTGGCCCAGCGGCTGCTGGCGGGAGAGAAGCGCCTGCGCTTTGTCACGCTGGTACTGGTGCTGCTGCCGTTTTTTACCTCCATGCTGGTAACCAACGATGTGGCCCTCATCACCTTTGTTCCCTTTTCCATTCTGGTACTGGGCCTCATCGGGCGCACGGAGCGGCTGGCCTATGTGGTGGTCCTGCAGACCATCGCCGCTAACCTGGGCAGCATGGCCACGCCGGTGGGCAATCCTCAGAATCTCTATCTGTACGCCACCTATGAACTCACGCCGGGGCAGTTTTTTACCGCAGTGCTCCCGCTGGTGCTGGCGAGCCTGGCAGGGCTGACCGCGGCAGCGGTATGGGGCCGGCCGGAGAGCATCCGGGTGGCTTTTCCGCAGCCGGTTCGGGTCCGCCGGCCGGGCCGGCTGGGACTGATGTGCCTTTTGTTCGTTTTGTGCCTGCTCTGCGTATGCCGCCTTCTGCCCTATCCGGCTCTGGTGGCCGTGGTGCTTTCAGCGCTGGTGATTTTTGGACGGGATTTGTTCCGGCGGCTGGATTACGCTTTGCTGCTCACCTTTGTCTGCTTCTTCCTCTTCGCCGGGAACGTCGGCGCCAACCCGGCGGTAAGGGAGGTCCTGACGGCGGTGCTTGCCCGGAATACCGCTCTGGCCTCGGGGATCGCCAGCCAGGTCATCAGCAACGTGCCCGCGGCGGTGCTGCTGTCCGGCTTCACAGCGGACTGGCGTGGGCTGCTGATCGGAGTGAATGTGGGGGGGCTGGGCACGCCCATCGCCTCTTTGGCCAGCCTGATTTCCCTCAAGGCCTATCTGCGCAGCGCGGGTGCGCGGCCGGGGCGCTACCTGGCGGTGTTTCTGCTGGCCAACGGGATCGCGCTGGCCGTCCTGTGCGCCTGCGCCTGGCTGCTGGGGCGGCTGCAGTGAATTTGGTCTTGCCAGTGCGGCGCGGCTGGGATATAATAATACGGCTTTTTTATCCTGAAGAATGATCGTCTGAGAGGCTTCGTCTATGAATCGTACGTTAGAGCACATCCTCCCCCGGGTACAAAAGCCGGCGCGGTATACCGGCGGGGAGTACAACGCGGTGGTGAAGGACCGGCATAGGGTGGATACCCGCTATGCCCTTTGCTTTCCGGATACCTATGAGATCGGGATGTCCAATTTGGGGATGCGCATCCTCTACGGGGTGATGAACCAGATGGAGGGCGTCTGGTGCGAGCGGGTATTCGCCCCCTGGGGCGACATGGAGGAGGAGATGCGCCGGGAGGGCGTTTCCCTCTACGGCCTGGAGAGCGGAGACCCCATCGCCGATTTCGACCTGATCGGCTTCTCCCTGGGCTATGAGATGGCCTACTCCAATGTGCTCAACATGCTGGATCTGGCAGGACTGCCCCTGCGTTCGGAGGAGCGCCGGGGCCTTTCCCCCATTGTAGTGGCGGGGGGTACCTGCGCCTTCAATCCGGAGCCGCTCTCCCCCTTTGTGGACGTTTTCGCCCTGGGCGAGGGGGAGGATGTGAGTGTGGAACTCATCCAGCTCTACCGCCGGGCCCGCGAGGAGTGCTGGAGCAAGGAGGAGTTCCTGTCTGCCGCCGCCCAGGTGCCGGGATTGTACGTACCTTCCCTCTATGAGGTGCGCTATCAGCCCGACGGTACCGTGGCGCAGATCGAGCCGCTGGAGGGCGCGCCCCTCCCGGTGACCAAACGCATCGTACAGGACTTCAACAAGAGTTATTTCCCGGTGAAGACCATCGTGCCCTCCACCGAGATCGTCCACGACCGGGTGATGCTGGAGGTGTTCCGCGGCTGCATCCGCGGCTGCCGTTTCTGCCAGGCGGGGTACGCCTACCGGCCCGTGCGGCCCAGAGACCCCAAGCTCCTGCTGGAGCAGGGCATTGCCGCCTGCAAGGATTCCGGCTACCAGGAGATGACCCTCTCCAGTCTGTCCACCAGCGATTACCGTCCGCTGGAGCAGCTGTGCGACGGGCTGCTGGACTGGTGCGAGCCCAACCGGGTCTCCCTGTCGCTGCCCTCGCTCCGGGCGGACAATTTCTCACTGGGGCTGATGGAGCGGGTGCAGCACGTGCGCAAGTCGGGGCTCACCTTCGCGCCCGAGGCGGGCACCCAGCGCCTGAGGGACGCCATCAATAAAAATGTAACGGAGGAGGAGATCCTCCGCTCCTGCCGTACCGCCTTCTCCGGCGGGTGGAGCAGCGTGAAGCTCTACTTCATGCTGGGCCTGCCCACCGAGACCGACGAGGACGTGCTGGGCATCGCCGACCTGGCGGAAAAGATCTATCAGGCCTGGAAAGAGACCACCCCCAATCCCCGCCGGGGGGTGAACATCACCGTTTCCACCGCCTTTTTCGTGCCCAAGCCCCACACCGCCTTCCAGTGGGAGGGACAGATCAGCATGGAAGAGTACCACCGCCGGGTCAGGCTGCTGCGGGAGCACATGCGGGGGCGCTCCATCAAGTACAACTGGCACGATCCGGAGACCAGTTTTTTGGAGGCGGTCTTCTCCCGGGGCGACCGACGGCTGGCCGGCGTGCTGGAGGAGGCTTGGCGGCAGGGAGCCAAATTCGACGCGTGGAGCGAATATTTCGACTTCCAGCGCTGGATGCAGGCGTTCCGGACCTGCGGCGTGGACCCCAATTTCTACGCCGGGCGCGTCCGGGACCGGGAAGAGGTGCTCCCCTGGAGCGTGACCGCGACCGGCGTCTCCCAAGCGTTCCTGTGGCGGGAGCGGGAGCGGGCCTATCAGGCGGTCATCACCCCCGACTGCCGGGTGCAGTGCACCGGCTGCGGGGCGGACAAGCTCTATCCGGGAGGTGTTTGCGATGCCGAAGCATAGGCTGGCCTTTTCCAAGGCGGACACTGCCAAATATATCTCCCACCTGGATCTGATGCGCACCTTCCAGCGCGCCTTTCTCCGGGCGGGACTGCCCATCAAGCATACCGAGGGCTTCAACCCACACGCGTTTGTTTCCATCCCGCTTCCCTTGTCGGTGGGATACTCCAGCGCCTGCGAGGTGCTGGAGTGCGAGCTGCTGGGCGAGGTGGACCGGGATACAGTCCCCGCCCGCATGACGGCAGCCCTGCCCGCGGGCATCACGGTGCACCGCTGCTACGAGGCCGCGCGGCCCGTGAAGGAGCTGTGCTGGGTCAACTACATCGTCACCCTGGAGTATGAGGCGGGCGCGCCCTTCGGGGCGGAACGGGCCATCCAGGAGCTGCTGGCGCGCGCGTCTCTGGTGGTGGCCAAGCGCTCCAAAAAGGCCAAGAGCGGCCAGACCGAGGTGGATCTGATTCCCCTCATCGCCCGCTCCACCGTGGAGGAGCGGCGGGACACCATCGGCCTGGACCTCGTTATCCGGGCCCAGAATCCCGGCCTTAACCCGGAGCTGGTCGTCTCCGCCATTCGCAGCGAATGCCCCGATATGGCGCCTGATTTCGTTTCCTTTCACCGCCGCGCGGTGCTGGACGGGGATTTTCAGCCCTGGGAGTGACCGGCCCTTCCGTCTGCTGAAAAGCCGAAAGCGTATGCGGAAAGGCAACCCTTTTTGCACAAGAGAAGGTCCTCGTCAGCGGTTCGCCGCCGCCCCTGCGCTGAAGCCGGCCCTGCGGGCGTGCTGCAGCGCTGCGAAACAATGCCCGTATGTTTGAAACACGTGTGGAACGCGTTTGATATGCGGAAGGGCCCCGGCCGCTCAGAGAGCGGCCGGGGCCCTTGGCACAGGCGGGGAGCGGAAGCGCTGGCCTCATTCCACATCGATGGGGTCTACCTCCACGGGCATGCGCTTGCGCAGCTCCTTTGTCAGGCGGGTCACCTTGACGATGGCCCAAAGATCGGAGAGCCCTTCATAGATGAAGACCACGCCGATGAGCATGATCAGCGCTTCCGCAGCCAGATAGGGCTGGAAGACCACCAAAAGACCCAGCGCCACAGAGACCAGGGAGAGAATGAGCGTGATGAACCAACGGCCATACTCCAGACGGTGCAGTTCGAAGGCGCGCTTCAGGTTCAACAGGCCGTCGATGACGATAAAAATGCCCATGATGACGGGCAGAATGGAGGCCACGACCTTGGGCTGCAGCAGGAAAAAGGCGCCGATGCCGGCGGCCACGATCCCCAGGAACAGTTCAAAGGCGAAGCCGCCCTTCCGGCTGACGAAAAAGCTGATGATGGCGACCAGACCATAGATGGCCAGAACGGCGCCGAAGGCGTAGCAGATCACGGTGGTGGCGGTGCCCGGCCAAATGAGCAGCACCAGGCCCAGCGCAAGGTAGAGAATGGAGGCCAGAAGGAAGCTGAGCTTCCTGTTTTTCAGGTATTCGTTCACGTCAAATCACCTTTCCCGACGGTTTCGTCAAAGAAGTGGGATGGAAGGAAGGCGTCTCCGGCGGCGGAGTTTGTCCGCCGGCAAACACGCCGCGCACTTCCAACGGATCGTCACATGATTTGGGCGCCGTTTGAGGATAGTATACCGCTTTGCGGAGAAAAAATCATTAGACAGATGGGATGGAACGTCCAATCACTTCCAGTTTTTACACACGTCGATCCAGCCCAGCGCGTTGGAGAGGGAAAACAGTTCCGCACAGCTCAGACGCACGGCGGAAGCGGCGTTGCCCGCGGCGGGGTAGACGGTCTCGAAGCGCCGGAGGGAGACGTCCAGATAGGTCTTTACGTCTGCACGTTCGATGGCGAAGGGGCAAACGCCACCCACCGCATGACCGGTGAACGAGAGCACCTGCTCCGGGGTGAGCATGGTGGCCTTGGTATGGAATTGGGCCTTGAACTTCGGATTGTCGATCTTTGCGTCTCCTGCGCAGACGATGAGTACGCAGCCCCCGTCCACCGCAAAGGAGAGGGTCTTGGCGATGTGTGCGCTCTCACAGCCCACGGCCTGAGCGGCCAGCTCCACCGTGACGCTGGATACGCCGAACTCCTGGATGCGCGCTTCATAGCCGCGCGCACGCAGATAGTCCCGGCATGTTTCAATGGACACGGCTCACCGACCGCCCTTCTTGGCTTCCGCCCTGGAGAGAAAACGGTCCGTGTCGATGACGAAACGCTCGTGGACGCCGCCGCCGATGGGGCCGGCCTCGTCGTAGGCCTTCACGCTCAGGGTGATCTTTTTGCGGTCGACGGCGGTGACCTCGGCCTCGGCCCAGACCTTCATGCCGATGGGCGTGGCGGCGTCATGGGTCACGTCCAGGCGGGTGCCTACGGTGCCCTGGCCCTGCTCCAGCGCCCCCTGTACGGCGTTGACGGCGGCGTTCTCCATCAGAGCGACCATATATGGAGTCGCAAAAACGGGCACCAGCCCGCTGCCCACGGCGCAGGCGGTGTTGTGCTCGGTGACGACGCTCTCCGAGCGCCCCTTGCTTCCTACGGTAACTGACATGTCAAATTGGCTCCTTTCCGGGAATGGTATGTCCTATTTTACACCCGGAAAGTAGGGGTGACAAGAGGATGCGGGCAGAAAAAACCGCCGTGCAGCAGCCCTGCACGGCGGTTTTGCTTCAGTTTGCGGCCAGCTTGAGCCGGGTCCACTCGGAGTCGTAAAGAGCGAGGATGTCCTCGGGCAGGTTCCGGAAGCTCTCACACTGTTCCAGAACGGCGTCGTCCGGATAGGCGTAGGGATCTTCGGATACCTCGGGGTCCAGCTCCTCCCGCACGGACAGCAGGGGAGAGGAGTACCAGGTCTCCTCCACGTTGGCCAGGCCCACGGAGGTGGAGCACATGAAGTTGATGAAGGCCTCGGCGTTGGCTTTGTTCTCCGCCCCCTTGGGGATGCACATGGCATCCACATAGAGGTTGGTGCCCTCCTTGGGCAGGCAGAAGGCCAGGTCGGGATTCACGTCGGCCATAGTCAGATAGTCGCCGTAATAGTAGGCGCCGATCGCGGCGGAGTTGCCCTGCATCTTTTCAAAGATCTCGTCCATCACATAACTCTGCACCAGGGGCTTCTGCTGGATGAGCAGGTCGGTGGCGGCGGTGATCTGGGCGGGATCGGTGGTATTGTAGGAATAGCCCAGGTATTTCAGCGCCACGCCCAGGGCGTCCCGGGAGTTGTTGAACATCAGGATCTGCCCGGAGTAGTTTTCGTCGAACAGAATGCTCCAGCTGTCGGGGGCGCCGTCCACCATCGCGGTATTATAGATCACGCCCAGCAGGCCCCACATGTAGGGCACGCTGTACTGGTTCTCCGGGTCGTAATCCGGGTTTTTCAGGTTGGGATCGATATCGGAAAAATTCGGAATATTGTCAAAGTCCAGCGGCTCCAGCATATCCTCTTCGATCATACGGGAGATCATATAGTCGGAAGGGATGACCACATCGTAGCTGGCACCGTCGTTTTTCAGGACACCGTACATCGACTCGTTGCTCTCATAGGTGTCGTAGTTGACCTTGATGCCGGTCTGCGCCGTGAATTCGTCCAGAACGGATTCGTCGATATAGACGCCCCAGTTGTAGACGTTGACCACACCGCGGTCGGCCGCGCCGGGCTGAGATGCGGTACCGCTTCCGCCGGAGCAGCCGGCCAGCGCCAGGCTCAGCCCCAGAACGGTGGCCAGAAGGAGTGCGAGAGACTTTTTCAATTGCTTTCTTTATCCCCTTTCGGATGAAATTCTTTTATAACAGGCCTTCGCAGGCAGGCCGTGTTACCGCTTCAGCTCTGCGCGTCGGGCATGAGGGCGGCCTTGCGTTTTTCACTGGCCGTCTCCTGCCGCGCCTGCCGCACGTTGACGACGAGCAGCAGGGCGAACACGCATACGAACATCAGGGTGGACAGCGCGTTGATCTCAGGCGTGACGGGCTTTTTGACCATGGTATAGATCTCCACGGCCAGGGTGGTCACGCCGGAACCCTTGGTAAAATAGCTGATGACAAAATCGTCGATGGACATGGTAAAGGCGATGATCATGCCGTTGAGCACGCCGGGCAGGATCTCCGGCAGGATGACCCGCCGGAAGGCGTACAGGCCGGAGGCCCCCAGGTCCTGGGCGGCCTCGTAGATATTGGGGTCCAGCTGACGCAGCTTGGGCATCACCGACAGGATCACATAGGGCGCGTCAAAGGTGATATGGGCGATGAGCAGCGTGCCGAAGCCCATCCGCCAGCGCAGGCCCAGGGCCTGACTGATGGGGCTGGCGTTGAACAGGCCGATGGCGAAGACGAACAGGAGCATCATCGACACGCCGGTAATGATATCCGCGTTGGTCAGGGGGATGTTGTTCACGGCCAGGCAGACCCCCCGGCTCCGGCGGCGCATGCTGTAAAAACCGATGGCGGCGGCGGTGCCCAGCAGGGTGGCGATGACCGCCGCCAGCACCGAGAGGATCAGGGTGGTGCGCAGAGCCCCCAGCAGGCGGGTATCCTGAAAGAGCTCCAGATACCACTGGAGGGAAAAGCCCTCCCAGACCCGGTTGCTCCGCCCGGAGTTAAAGGAGAAGATGATGAGCAGGGCGATGGGGGCGTAGAGGAACAGGTATACCAGAATGGTAAAGACCCGGGACGGAATCCGGCGCTTGCTCACAGGACCGCCACCCCCTCTTCTCCCTCGCCGAAGCGGTTCATGACCGCCATGCACACCAGAACGATGACCATCATCACCAGGGCGATGGCCGAGCCCAGGTGGGGATTATAGGCGTTGCCCAGGAACTGCATTTCGATCAGATCGCCCAGCAGCAGGGTCTTGCCGCCGCCCAGCAGGCGGGACAGGGCAAAGGTGGACACCGAGGGGATGAATACCATGGTCACCCCGGAGAGCACCCCGGGCAGGGACAGGGGGAAGATCACCTTGCGGAAGACCATGGCGCTGTTGGCCCCCAGGTCCTGGGCCGCCTCAATGACCTTGGGGTCGATCTTGTCGATGACCGAGAAGATGGGCATGATCATGAAGGGCAGAAAATTATAGACCATCCCCAGCACGATGGCCCCCTGGGTGTTGATCATGTGGAAGCAGGTCAGATCCGTGCCGAAGAGGGTGTTGATAAGGCGGAAAAAGCCGATGCCGCTCAAGAACTGGTTGATCAGCCCGTTGTCGTCCAGCAGGGACATCCAGGCATAGGTCCGCAGCAGGAAGTTCATCCACATGGGCAGCATGATGAGCATCATGGCCACCTTGCGCACCAGCACGCCCTCCTTGGACAAAAAATAGGCCAGGGGGTAGCCGATGAGGATGCAGATGACGGTGGCCGTGACGGCCAGCACAAAGGAGTGCCGGAAGGCGGGGAAATACTGCCCCATATTGCTGAAATTGGACAGCGTGACGCCGCCGTCCTTGGCGGTGAAGGCGTACACCACAATCAAAAGCAGCGGCGCGATGACGAAGACGGCCATCCAGACCACATAGGGGATGGCAAGCGACCTATTCCGCATCCTCGTCCTCCCCCTCGTCCGGGCCCTCGTTGAGCTCGTCGTACTCGGCGGAGTAGGAGCTGTAATCTCCGAACATGCCGGAGTACGGGCTCTTCTTCATGATGTGGAAGCCGTCCGGGTCGATCTTCACCCCGATGCGGGAGCCCACCTCGGAATAGTCGGTGGTCTGGATGAGCCATTTAAAGCCGCGGAAGTCCACGATGGTATCATAGTGGACGCCCTTGAAGGTGACCTCGGTAACGGTGCCGGTGAGCTGGCCCTGCGCCTCGGGCACGATATCGATATCCTCGGGCCGGATGACTACGTCCACCGGCTCGCCGGGCGCAAAGCCCTTGTCCAGGCACTGGAAGCGGCGGCCGTACATACCCACGACATAGTCCTCGTGCATCACGCCGTCGATGATGTTGCTCTCTCCGATAAAGTCGGCCACGAAGGCGTTTTTGGGCTCGTTATAAATGTCCTCAGGGGTGCCGATCTGCTGGATCTTGCCCTGATTCATCACCACGATGGTGTCGCTCATGGTCAGGGCCTCTTCCTGATCGTGGGTCACGTAGATAAAGGTGATGCCCACCTGCTGCTGGATGCGCTTGAGCTCGATCTGCATGTCCTTGCGCAGCTTCAGGTCCAGCGCGCCCAGCGGCTCGTCCAGCAGCAGCACCTGGGGCCGGTTGACGATAGCGCGGGCGATGGCCACCCGCTGCTGCTGGCCGCCGGAGAGGGAGTTGACCGAGCGCTTGCCGTAGCCGGCCAGGTTGACCAGGGTCAGGGCCTCCTCGACCCGGCGGCGGAGCTCGTCCTCCGGCGTCTTGGCGATGCGCAGACCGAAGGCCACGTTTTCAAAAATATTCATATGGGTAAACAGGGCGTACTTCTGGAAGACCGTGTTGACCTTCCGCTTATGGGGCGGCACGTCGTTGATCCGCGCGCCGTCAAAGAACACGTCGCCCGAGGTGGGCTTCTGAAAGCCGCCGATGATGCGCAGCATGGTGGTCTTGCCGCACCCGGAGGGGCCCAGCAGCGTGAGAAATTCCTTATCGTTGATATACAGGTTAATGTGGTCCAGAATGACGTCCTCGTCAAACCTCATCACGCAATCCGACAGGCGGATCAGCTCCTTGGACATGTATCCTCCCCCGTTTCGTTTGGAATCATGACGTAAGAAAAGGCGTACCCCACCGGCGGTTGGGTACGCCCTTTTGACGAATCAAATCATATATGGTATTGCGGGAAAAGTCAATAAAAAACTACAAGGTTTTGCAGGGATTTTACAGGGGGCGTCTGTCGGGCGAAGGGGGTTTCCCCGGCGGGAGATTTTTGGTATGATAAAAAAACAGGAGGAAGGAGGCGGAGCGGGGATGACGCGGAAGGAGGAACGGGAGTGGGCGTGGTTTGACGGACAGTTCCGGCGGCATTATCCCACCATGCTCCGCCTGACGGCCCGGCAGCTGCGGGATCCGGCGCGGGCGGAGGAGCTGGTGCAGGACGCGTTCGAGCTGTTTTGGCAGAAGCGCGCGCAGCTGCGGGAGCACCCTAACCCCGGGGGCTGGCTGATGAAGACGCTGCAATTCCTGATCCGGAACGAGGCCCGCTCTGCCGGGGAGCGGCTGACGCAGCCCCTGGACGGCATGGCGCTGGAGCGCGCCGCGGCCCCGCCGGAGCGGCGGGAGCCGCTGGCGGAGGCGCTGCCGCCGGGCTTGGCGGAGGGGGAGCGGGCGCTTTTGATCTGGTTTTACGAGGAAGAGCGGAGCTGCGGGGAGATCGCCGCCCGGCTGGGGATCTCCGAGTCCCTGTGCCGCATGCGCCTGACCCGCGCCCGGCGGCGCTGCCGGGCGCTGTGGGAGGCGCAGGGCGGCCCCGACGGATCAGGGGCGAAAAAAATTTTTTAAAAAAGTTTTGATTTTTCTGTTGCGAAATCCGCAGCTGAATACATAAACGCTTAGGAGGTGTGAACGATGGCGGAAGACCGGCGGGACCTTTTTGGCGCGGGCGGACCCGATGCGGCTCCCAATCCCAGCCATCTGCGGGAGAAGACGGCGGAAGAGCTGCTGAACGAGCTGGAGGTGGAGTTAGATGATATGAGCGAAGCGGACTATGACCAGGCGTGGGTGGACGCCTACTTGGACGAGCTGGACCGGCGGGAGCCGCCGGGGGCGGACGCTGCGGCGGAACCCGCGCTGGAGCGCTTTCACGCCGCCCACGCCGCAGCGTCCCATATGGCCCGCCGCCAGAGGGGGCGGGCCATGAAAACCGCTGCCTGCCTGATTCTGGTCTGCGGACTGTCGCTGGGCGGACTGCTGGCCGTCAGCCCCGGTGTGCGGGCGTGGACAAAAAATGTATTTGTCCAGTGGTTTGAGGACTATTTCTATATCGCATACGCCGGGCAGCAGGCCGAAGGAGTCAAAGCGTCCGATTGGCGGCCCGCCTATGTGCCGGATGGATTTGAGACCGTGGATACGCAGGACGAGGCGTTCTCAATTACCTATGAGAACAGTGACGGGGTCTGGATTAAGTTCCGCTGCACAACGGTTGCCGTGGCCGGGGACAGCGAGCGTGGGACCTTTTCTGAGATTACGGTTCAGGGGAAGCCGGCTATGCTGATGCTTGCCGATGCGCCGGGTGATTGGAACGCCGTGACCTGGGCGGATGAGGAGTACGGATTTTTGTTCGACATTACCTCTTCCTACGACTACAAGGAACTGATTCGCATGGCGGAGAGCGTGGAGCTGGTTTTAGAGCCGGAATAGGAGGCGGGCGAGGAGGGCGCAGAAGAAATGAAAAAGGCCGTTATGAAATCGTGTGCTGCTGCGTTATGGTAAGGGAAGGGTGCGTATGAAGCGGAACAGGGGCGCATTGACGCCTCAAAACCAAACGAAAGAAAGGAAGCAGAAACAATGAAGAAAAAGCGGTATCTTTTGGCCGCGGTAGTGGTCGCGCTGTTTGCGCTTGCCTGTACGGCGGCTGCGGCCGAGCCGGAGGTGGAAGCGCCGGAGCAGAGCGCATACCTGGGGGATGTGGAGGTGATGTACGTTCCGGAGTGGGATTGCTATGTCATCACAACGGAGACCGGCTCGCCCGCGCATGAGTATGTTTCCACCCAGGTGAGCGCGGCGAACGCCACGCGAGCCAATCCGGAGAAAGAAACGAGCAAGGACTTTACCCATACGATGGTGGACAGCGCAGGGAATCTGATCGCCACGCTGGATGTGAAGGTGTATGGGATCTACTCTCAGGCGGATGGAGAGGCGCAGATCACCAATATCACCTGGAGGACGACGCCCACCGTGTCCGGGATGACCTTCCGCAAGGTACTCAATGGGGAAACGGGCACTCTGTACGTGAAGTACAATCAGAAGGAAATCGGGTTTACCTATCGTATTTACACGAACGGGACGATCTCCAGAGACTAAGGGCCCAGCGGGTATGGCTGGGTACGGGGAATGACGGGATCCGCCTGACGCAGTAAGCGGCGGCCTTCCCATTGCAGATGCGCAAACGTTCTGCATCTCTCTGGCCCGGGTGCGGGTTAGACCAAGCCCTATCTGACGGATCTTGTGACGGCAAGAAGCTGAAGACTCCAACGCTCCCGGCGAAAGCAGCCCGCCGGCTTCACCAACAAAATCGATGCGCCGCCCCGGAGGAGGGGCGGCGCATTTTTAAGGCATCACAGCACAATTCCCCGCGCACGTCTTGGCGGCCAATTTGCCCCACAAATGCGTTGTAAAACCTTGCAATACGCAAAGTATTCCTGCGGTTTTGCGCCTTTTTGCGGCACAAATTTTCGCGCCAATCCGCACGCGTTGAATGATGCGGTGATGCCTTGCATTTTTTAAAAAATTTTCAAAAAGCACGTAATGAAAACGCTCGCTGAAACGTTATTGGAATGAGGGCGTCCGGCAGGGCGGAAAAAAATTCTGAAAAAAGATGAGATTCTTGTTGCGAAACGCTCATCCTGATACATATAAACAGTGAGAGCGACAAAAGGGAGTCCTCTTCGCTTTCAAATATGTACGATAAAGGAGGTCGTTCGCATCCAGGTCTCCCTAAGACAACAAGATAGTTTAGGAAGGAAGGTTTCATGGTGAAACTGCGTAAACTGGTCAGTACCCTGTGCGCCTTCGCCCTGCTTCTCTCTGCTCTACTGTGTTCCGCCGCCGCCGCTGATGTACGAGGCACTCAACGCTCAGCCTTTGCGGGGCAGACCATTGACTGTAAAATCGTTGATGCAACGACGGGTGAAGAGCAGGTAGTTTATCTTGCAATTCCCACACATGCAACGGCAGACGAGCAGCAGGCTATTATCGATGCGGCAATCAAGGATGCACTTGGAATTCCAACACTGTTTTATGACCCGGACACGACTGGGGCATTCCCCATTAGTAAAAAGTATAACCTTGGGATTTCCGCTAACGCTTCCGTATCTTTGGGAAGCGGCACTTTGGATGGCAACATGAGCATTATCTACTGTGAATTCGTCAATCACAACGCCTCTTCCGGCACGAATGTGACTGTGACTTTCCGCAACAGAACGCAGAGTGGCATTTCCAATGTTTCTGCTAATATCAGCGGCACACGGGTCACTGTCTTTGTCACTCGTTTGCAGGATGGCTTCCCTATGTCCAGCGGAGACAGCATTTCGGTGACCGGTGTGTCGAACAAGACCTTTACCAGCAACGTTTACATTTCTTCCATCTAACATCGGTAGACTGATGTGGCGTGGGACGGCTGAGGCCGTCCTACCCCAAAATAAAAGGAGGTAAGCTATGAGGCATCCATTTCGGGCGCGCCTGTCCGCCCTGCTTTTCACCGCCGCCTTGCTGGCGGGCTTCTGCGTCTCCTACGCCGCCCCGGCGGCGCAGAGCGTCCACGTCCCGGTCTGGCGGGGAAGCGTCTACGTCAACAGCGCCGTAGCGGCGATTTTAGACGAGGAAGACAACATGCAGGAGCTGTTCAGCTACAACGGCACGATTTACATCCCCCTGCGTCAGGCGGGGGCCTGGATGGGCAAGCAGGTGGACTGGGATCAGCAGGGCAAAACGGTAGTCCTGTCCGGACGGACCACGGCCCGCGTCCTGGCCGCAGAGGAGGCGACCGGGAACCAGCAGACTCCCAGTGAGCGGGCCGAGAAGGAGGAGCGGGAGAAAAACGGCATCGACATCCAGATCTGCCCCGACATCACCGTGACCATGGATGGGGTAGAACAGCGCTTCCACAACGTCAAGGGCGAGCGGGTGTACCCCGCCGTCTATGACCAGCGGGTCTATCTGCCGGTGCGCAGCATTGGGACGTTGATGGGGATGGAAGTCACCTATTACAGTGCCCCCGACCGGGGAGACGGCTGCGTATTTTTAAAGACCCCCTGGGCCGAAGGGGAGCGGGCCGTCCTGGAGGCCTATCTGGAGGAGGTAAGACCCATCCTGGCGGAGCTGGAGGGCGGCTTTCTGCGGGCGGTGGAGGAGCCGGACAAGGCCCAGGCCAAGGCCGCTCTCCCTCTGGTGGAGGCGCTGGCGGCTCTGGAAATTCCCCAATCTGAGTTTGCCCAATACCGCTTGGAGCAGTGTATCCGCCCCCTCATTGAGCAGGTACGCGCCGCGCTGGAGCGCTATCTTGCCGACGGAGCGGTGGGGGACTATGACGCTGCGGTGAGTGACGGCACCCAGCTTTCCAGCTATTATGTCAACTTGCACAACGTTATGCTGCAGGACATGGCCCGATACGACTGGCCCGTAGTCCCCACTGCGTAGGAACCGCATGCGCAGCCGGTCCGGCGGCGCGATTTTAAAAATTTTTATGGCCAAAGGAAGGGAACCGAATATGAAACGAAGCAGTTTGATCCGAAGCCTGTGCGCCTGCCTGTGCGCGGGGCTGCTGGCGGGTTCCTGCACGGCCTACGCCGCCGGGATGCAGGAGCAGGCCCGGACCGTCCGCGTGCCCGTCCCCTATGCGATGGAGAGGCAGGACGAGGGACCTTCCTTATACCTATCTGAGCGGGCGGGTTTACCTGCGCAAGCCCCTGGCGGCGGAGGGGCGCGCTGCGCTGCTGCAAATCCTGCCCGGCAGCGACCGCTGGCCGCTGGAATAGGCCGGGCCTGCGTATAAGCTATGAATATTGTTGTAGGAATCTGCCTATTTGTGTTTCCCTTTTTGTTTGCGAAATTGATGATCTCCATTCACAAGCTGGAGGAGACAGAGAAGGGCCTCGGGCCGGTACCGTATTGCTTTGTGATGGGGATTATGCTGATTATCATCTGGCTGTATGGATGAAGGAAAACGGCCGGGAGCGGGCGCGGCACGCGCCAAAACAAAGCCTGCCCGCTCCCGCTTACTCGCCCGGGAAATACGCTTCCACGAAATCCACGTGTTCCACGGTGAAGGCCCTGCCCTTCAGATACTCCAGCATCCCGGCGTCGGTGGAAAAGGAAAAGACCAGCTTGTAGGAGTACAGCGCCTGAAAGGCGCGGCCATAGCGCTTGTTGTCCCGTTCCCGGCCGTATTTGCCGTCTCCCAGCAGAGGGTGGCCCGCCGCGGCGAACTGGGCGCGGATCTGATGGGTGCGGCCGGTGAGCAGCTCGCACTCCACCAGAGAGAGCCCGTCCGCCGTTTTCAGGGTCTTATATAAGGTGGCGGCGCTCTTCCCCCCGGGCACCGGCTTGCGGTATACCGTCACCCGCGCCTTATCTTCGTCCTTGAGCAGAAAGCCCTCCAGCTTTCCCGCAGGGGGGCTCATACGCCCGTGGAGGACTGCCAGATAAAATTTTCCGATCTCGCGGTCCCGGATCTTCTGGTTGAGGATGCGCAGGGTCTCGGCATTTTTGGCGGCCAGGACGATCCCGCCGGTATTGCGGTCGATGCGGTTGCACAGGGCGGGGGCGAAGGAGTGCTCGTCCCGGGGGTTCCACTCCTTTTTTTGATAAAGGTAGGCCTGGATATGGGTGATCAGGGTGTTGACCTTTTCCTGTTCGTCGGCGTGGCACAGCAGGCCCGGCCGTTTGTTGAGCAGCAGCAGGTTTTCATCCTCATACACGATGTCCAGCCGGGGCTGGAAGACCGAGAGAAAGGCGTTGTCCTCCCGGGGGGCGTCAAAAAACTCATCGTTGATGTATAATTGCAGCCGGTCCCCTTCCTGCAGGCGCACGTCCCGCTGGGAGCCTTTCCCGTTGACCTTGACCCGCTTGAGGCGGATATACTTCTGGGCCAGGGGCGCGGGGAGCAGGGGGAGGGTCTTGGCCAGCCAGCGGTCCAGCCGCTGGCCGGCGTCATTTTTTCCGATCACAAACTCCTTCATGGGGCGATTCTCCTAAAACGTCTTACTTGGGGAACGATCCCCTCGGCGGACAGGGGGCAGCACGCCGTCCTCCGCTTCCTCGCCGGCGCCGGTTTTTGCCGCGAAAAACCGTGTTATCCCTGTTTCCCTGAAAATAGTATACCATATTTTATGGAAAAGGGAAAAAGTATTTGACATCATCCGAAATTTTGAGTATAATGTCCGCTGTACCATTGTGAGAGGTGTGCCATGCGACTGAATCTCCGCGACATCATCCATACGCCCGGCGCGGCGCTGCCCTTTGCGTTTGCGCTGGATCTGTCCGGGCTGGATTTTTACGGAGAGCGCCCGTTCACCCAGCCGGCGCAGGTGTCCGGCAGCGTGCGCAATATGGCCGACGCTCTGCTGCTCACCGGCACGGCGCAGACCGTTCTGGACCTGAAGTGCGACCGCTGCCTCAGGCCCTTCCGGCAGGAGCTGTCCCTCCCGGTAGAGACTCTTCTGGCGGAGACGCTGGAGGATGAGGAGAACGACGCGATCGTCCTTTTGGAGAACGGCGAAGTCGATTTGGACGAACTGTTCACCACGGCGCTGGTGCTGGCCATGGATTCCAAGCATGTCTGCCGCGCGGACTGCAAGGGACTGTGTCCCCGCTGCGGGGCCGACCTGAACGAAGGCCCCTGCGCCTGCAGGCCCGAAACCGATCCACGTTTGGCTGCGCTTGCGCAGCTGTTGGATAAAGAAGACTGAGTCATTTGCCCGGCCAGGGCATGAACCTAAGGAGGTGTCATAGATGGCAGTCCCTAAGAGTAAAGTGTCCTAGCAGCGCCGGAACAAGCGCCGCAGCTCCGTTTGGAAGCTGGAGACGCCCGGCGTCACCACCTGCCCCAAGTGCGGTGCGTTCCGCCTTCCCCATCGGATGTGCAAGAGCTGCATGAGCTATAATGGCCATGAGTTCGGCAGCGCCGAGGCCGCGGCGAAGTAAATAGCCTGCAAAAAGCAAGAGGGGGAGGCCCCTCTTTCTTTTTGCGCGAAAATCCGACGTGCGGCCGTCCGGCCGCCCCTTCCTTGATTTTGCCAAATGCCTGTGATATGATAGCGGAACAAGAGAGGCCGCTCCCAAACGCAGCGGGCAGCGACCCCAACGGCAGGCGGAAGGGGCAATGGCCGGCCCGGATGCGCCGGGAGCACGGCGCGTCGCTGCGCCATGATCTGTAAGGACGGGCCGCCGATCAGAGCGTCTGCTGGTCGGCGGCTCGTAGAGCAAGTATCCCTTTTGCGGCAAATGGGATACACGGATCCCGGGATGGATCCGCGCGGGCGGCGGGGCGCCCGCCCCAAAAGGCCGGAGCCCGGCCGGGGGAGCGCGCGGTCCCCTGCCGCAGCAGTACGCAGAACGCAAGGCATCACGCCGGAGAGGGAGGCGACGCGCAAGACATGAGCATGACACGCATACAGTCGGTCGATCCCCACAGCCCGGCCAAGCGGGCCGGGGTACGGCCGGGGGAGACCCTGACCCATGTGAACGGCCGCCCCATTGTGGATGTGCTGGATTATAAATTTTATACCTACGATCCGCGCCTGAGTCTGACCCTGTGCGGGTCGGACGGGCGGGAGCGTACCGTACGGGTGCGCAAGGAGGAGGGGGAGGACCTGGGGCTCAACTTCCAGACCTATCTGATGGACAAGGCCCGCTCCTGCGCCAACCGCTGTATCTTCTGTTTTGTGGACCAGATGCCCCCCGGCATGCGTGAGACCCTTTATTTTAAGGACGACGACGCCCGGCTCTCCTTTCTGCTGGGCAACTATATCACGCTGACCAATCTCTCGCAGCGGGAGGTGGAACGGATCGCCGCGCTGCGCATCAGTCCCATCAACATCTCCGTCCACGCCACAGAGCCGGAGCTGCGGCAGGCTATGCTCAAGCACCGCCGGGCCGGGGAGTGCCTGGCGATCATGGAGCGCTTTGCGCGGGCGGGCATCACCATGAACGCGCAGGTGGTGGCCTGCCCCGGCATCAACGACGGGCCGGCCCTGGACCGCACGCTGAACGATCTGGGCGGGCTCTGGCCTGCGGTCAGCAGCGTGGCGGTGGTGCCGGTCGGGGTGACCCGCTTCCGGGAGGGCCTGTGCAGGATCGACCCCTATACCCCGCAGCAGGCCGCCGCCGTCATCGATCAGGTGGAGGCCTTTGCCGCCGCCTTCGCTGAGGCGCATGATACCGCAATGGCCTGGTGTTCCGACGAGTTTTACCTGATCGCCGGGCGGGCGCTGCCGGAGAAGGCCTACTATGAAGGCATGGTGCAGCTGGAAAACGGCGTGGGGATGCTGCGCCTGCTCACCAGTCAGGCGGCCATGGCGCTGGACGGCGCCCGGGCCGGCGCGGAGTGCACGCCCTTTTCCATTGCCACCGGGGTATCCGCCGCCCCTTTTTTACAGGAAATCATTGACATGGCCCGGAAAACGTGCGGTAATATAAGGGGGACGGTCTACCCGGTGCGCAACCGCTTTTTTGGGGAGACCATTACGGTATCCGGCCTCATCACCGGCCGGGATTTGATGGAACAGCTCCGGGGCCGGGCGCTGGGAGAGCGGCTGCTGATCCCCGCAAACATGCTGCGTACCGGGGAGCGGGTCTTTCTGGACGACGTGACGGTAGCACAGTTGGAGCAGGCGCTGGGCGTGCCGGTGATCCCGGTGCCCGCGGAAAGCGGGTTTGACCTGGTGGACGCCATCCTGGGGCTGGAGGTGGAGGCGCCCGCCTACGCCCTGCCGCCGGAGGACGAATACTACCGGTATAATCCGGGAACTTAAGGACCAAAATGACCGTGATAACAGGAATGAGAGGGATAGGATGAAACCCTTAGTCGCCATTGTGGGCCGGCCCAATGTGGGCAAGTCCATGCTTTTTAACAAACTGGTGGGCCAGCGGTTATCCATCGTGGAGGACACTCCGGGCGTGACCCGGGACCGGCTGTATGCCGAGGCGGAGTGGCTCAACCGGAAATTTGACCTGGTGGATACCGGCGGGATCGAGCCCTCCGCCGACAGCGAGATCCTGGCTTTTATGCGGGAGCAGGCGGAGATCGCCATTCAGAACGCCACGGTCATCGTGTTCCTCTGCGATATCAAGACCGGCCTGACCGCCTCCGATCAGGAGGTGGCCAACCTGCTGCTGCGCTCGGGCAAGCCGGTGGTGCTGGCGGTAAACAAAATGGACCAGGTGGGACAGACCAACCCGGACATCTATGAATTTTATAATCTGGGCCTGGGCGACCCCATTCCGGTCTCCGCCGTCCACGGCCACGGGACCGGAGAGCTGTTGGACGAGTGTATGAAATACTTCCCCCCCGAGGAGGCGGAAGCACCGGAGGACGACGTGATCAAGGTAGCCGTCATCGGCAAGCCCAACGTGGGCAAGTCCTCTCTCATCAACCGCATCCTGGGGGAGCAGCGGGTCATTGTCAGCGATGTGGCAGGTACGACCCGGGACGCGGTAGACAGCTATTTTGAGAATCAGAAGGGCAAATACCGCCTGATCGACACGGCGGGCATGCGCAAAAAGTCCAAGGTGGACGACCGCATTGAGAAGTTTTCCGTCCTCCGTTCCACCATGGCCATTGAGCGCTGTGACGTGTGCCTGATCCTCATCGACGCTCAGGAGGGCGTTACCGAGCAGGATACCAAGGTGGCCGGCCTGGCCCATGAGGCAGGCAAGGCCTGTATCATTGTGGTCAACAAATGGGATGCGGTGGAAAAGGACGACAAGACCATGGACCGGATGCGCCAGGACGTGCGCCGGGATCTGAGCTATATGACCTACGCGCCCGTCGTGTTCATCTCCGCCCTGACGGGCCAGCGGGTGGACCGGCTGTTCGATCTGATCAACTACGTCAACGATCAGGCGTCCCTGCGCATCACCACCGGCATGCTCAACACGGTCCTGGCCGACGCCACCGCCCGGGTGCAGCCGCCTACGGATAAGGGACGCCGGCTGAAGATCTACTATATGACCCAAATCGGCGTCAAGCCGCCCCACTTCGTCTGTTTCTGCAACGACGCAAAGCTGTTTCATTTTTCCTATCAGCGCTATCTGGAAAATCAGATCCGTTCCACCTTTGGCCTGGAGGGTACGCCGATCAGGCTGACCATCCGGCAGAAGGGCGACAAGGAGGGGTGACAGGCGTGGGCAACGAATCGTCGCTGGGCTTTTTCGGACTGATGTACTGGCTTCACCACGAGGGCGGAGGCATTACGGTAGCGCTGGCGCTGCTGCTGATGCTGGCGGCCGCGGCGGCGGCCTATTTTCTGGGCTGCTTCAACGGGGCGGTCATCGTTTCCAAATATATCCTGCGGGACGACGTGCGCAAGCATGGCAGCGGCAACGCGGGACTGACCAACTTTTATCGCACGTTCGGCGGACCGCTGACGGTTGTGGTCATCCTGACCGACGTGCTCAAGGCTGTTGCGGCCGTGCTTGTCGGCATGGTCCTCTTCCGCGTCATTGGAACTCAGGCGATGGAGACCGCGGGAAAGTATTGGGCGGGCACCTTCTGCCTGTTGGGTCACATGTTTCCCTGCATGTTCAAATTCAAGGGCGGTAAGGGTATCCTGTCCGGGGGCACCATCGCTCTGATGGTCGACTGGCGGATCGCCCTGGTGGTCTGGGGAGGCTTTCTGGTGCTGGCCATCCTGACCAAGTGGGTCTCTCTGGGGTCCATCTGGGCGGGCGCGTCCTTCCCCTTTGCCACTTGGTTTGTCTATCATGACTTGTTTACGCTGCTGTTGGCCGCCGCTTGCGGCGCGCTGGTGGTATGGAAGCACCGGGGCAACCTGAAGCGCATCCTGGCTGGAACGGAGTCCAAATTCAGTTTTCATCGCAAGAAGGAAGGGGAGCGGAAACCATGAAGATCGCGGTTATGGGCAGCGGGGGCTGGGGGACGGCCCTGGCTATGGTCTTGCTGGAAAACGGCCATGACGTGACCCTGTGGTCGTATACGCAGGAGGAGTCCGCCGTTCTGCGTGAGAAGCGGGAAAACCCCATGCTGAAGGGAGTGCCGCTGCCGGAGAAGCTCCATTTGACCTGGGATGCAGACTGTGTGCGGGACTGCGGGGTCGTGGTGCTGGCGACCCCCTCCTTCGCTGTGCGGACGACCGCGCGGTCGATCGCGCCGCTGCTGGATCCCGGCGCGGTGCTGATCTCCGTGTCGAAGGGCATTGAAAAGGATACGTCCCTGACCCTGACTGCCGCCATCGCGGAGGAAGTGGGAGAAGGGCATCCCATCGTGGCGCTGTCCGGCCCTTCCCATGCGGAGGAGGTGGGCCGGCATGTGCCTACCGTGGTCGTTTCCGCCTCACGGGACCGGGCGGCTGCCGAGCAGGTCCAGGACCTGTTTATGAACGAACGGTTCCGGGTATATGCCTCCGATGATGTGGTGGGCGTAGAGCTGGGCGCGGCGCTGAAAAATGTCATCGCCCTGTGTGCCGGGATCTGTGATGGAATGGGCTTTGGAGACAATACCAAAGCGGCGCTGATGACCCGCGGATTGACCGAGATCGCCCGGCTGGGCGTGGCGATGGGCGGACGCAGGGAGACCTTTGCGGGACTCTCCGGGGTGGGGGACCTGATCGTCACCTGTACTTCCATGCACTCCCGAAATCGCCGCTGCGGGATCCTGATCGGACAGGGTACGCCGACCCGGCAGGCGGTCCAGGAGATCGGCGCCGTAGTGGAGGGTTACTATGCCGCCGCCACTGCCAAAGCGCTGGCAGAAAAGGCGCAGGTGGAGATGCCCATCACGGAGGCGGCCTACCAGGTGCTTTATCAGGGGAAGGACCCGCATGCGGTCATACATGAACTGATGACCCGCGACCGGAAACACGAGCTGGAGGACAGCTGGGTGTAGTGAAAAAAGCAGGGAAAAATGAAAAAAGTACTTGCATCGAGCACTAAAGTATGTTAATATAATCAAGCCGTCTGAATCAGGCGGCAATTTCCGGGTGTGGCGAAGTTTGGTATCGCGCTTGAATGGGGTTCAAGAGGCCGCTGGTTCGAATCCAGTCACTCGGACCAAGGGTAAGTCCTTATGGGACTTACCCTTTTTTATTTTATAAGTTTTATTTTTTGTTGCATGGAAACGTGCAATTTTTTGTTATTTGCACCCTGCCGATAAGGTAAAATAAGTTGCGCAAATATAAAAGAGGATAAAAAGAGACATGGTTTGCAGAACTCTGGTAGAATGAAGTTGCGACACACCATTCTGAAAGGAGTCTGTAAACCATGTCCGAGAAAATTGTACAACTGAA
>NZ_JALFGV010000093.1:0-9629 GCF_022777125.1 Lawsonibacter sp. | reverse complement strand
TAGAGCAACTGACTCTTAATCAGTGGGTCCCGGGTTCGAATCCCTGAAGGCGCACCAAACGGCCCGTTGGTCAAGCGGCTAAGACGGCGGCCTCTCACGCCGCAAACGTGGGTTCGATTCCCGCACGGGTCACCATCATTTCTACGTGCGTATGCGCCTTTAGCTCAGTTGGTAGAGCAACTGACTCTTAATCAGTGGGTCCCGGGTTCGAATCCCTGAAGGCGCACCATTCCCTATGGAGCGCTTGCGGCGCTCCATAGGGAACCCTAAAAATTGAATGGATTTTAACCGGATTTCCGGTTGAAATAAATGCAGTCGGTATTGATTGCGGCGAGGGTCCACCCGTTCCCATCCCGAACACGGAAGTTAAGCTCGCCTGCGCCGAAGATACTCGCCTGGAGACGGGCTGGAAAAATAGGTAATGCCGACACAAAAAACGGACTTCTTTGGAAGTCCGTTTTTTGCTGCATGGGGAGGAAACCATATGCACTATGAAGGAATTTTGCCGGGCGTTTTTCTGGATCGGCCCAACCGCTTTATCGCCCATGTCGCGTTGGATGGGGCACCGGTCGTCTGCCATGTGAAGAATACGGGCCGCTGCCGGGAACTGTTGGTGCCTGGGGCTGCGGTTTACCTCCAGGAGTGCGGCAGCCCGGCCCGGAAAACGCGCTATGATCTGATCGCAGTGGAGAAAGGACGCCTGCTCGTCAATATGGACGCCCAGGCTCCCAACCAGGTCTTCCGGGAGTGGGCGGAGCAGGGCGGCTTCACGCCCGGGCTGACCCTGCTGCGGCCGGAGACCCGGTGGGGGGCCTCGCGCTTTGATTTTTATTTTGAGGCCGGGACACGGCGCGGCTTTATAGAAGTAAAGGGCGTCACCCTGGAGCAGGAGGGCCATGCGCGCTTCCCCGATGCGCCTACAGAGCGGGGCGTCAAGCACCTGGAGGAGCTGACAGCCTGTATGGCGGAGGGCTACGAGGCCTATGTGTGCTTTGTGATCCAGATGACGGGCATGAAGGACTTTGCGCCCAACGATGCAACGCATCCTGCATTTGGCGAGGCGCTGCGCCGGGCGGCCGCGGCCGGGGTGGGGGTGCTGGCCCGGGAATGCCGGGTGACGCCGGATACGCTGACAGTTGCCGGGGCGGTTCCGGTTCTCCTTTGAACTAAAAATGAATGACCTTTGGATAGAAAATGCATAAGAACTGTAAAAAATAGCTTAAAATTCTGCGGTTAAGCTGAAAATGCAAGAGGAGCGTTGACAACGGGCATGAAATCTGATAGACTGCCCCAGTAAGCAAAGGCGCTGCGGAGGAAGGGTCCTCCGCAGCGCCGCTCTGCTTTTTGGAGGCGGAAGCGGCCCTCGTCTCCAGACGCCCGGAAGGGAAAAGAGAACATCTGCGCAAAGACGCGCGCCCTGTTGATCCGGCAGGGCGGGCGTCTTTCTTGTTGAGGAGGAACGTTTTATGGACATGTCGATCTGGTATCTGGTTGGCGCGATTTTGGTCTTCTTTATGCAGGCAGGCTTTGCTATGGTGGAATCCGGACTCACGCGCGCCAAGAATGCCGGCAATATCATTATGAAAAACCTGATGGACTTTTGTATCGGAACGGTCGTGTTCATGCTGCTGGGCTACGGTATCATGAACAGCGAAAGCTACTTTTTCGGTCTCATCGGGCTGCCGGAATATCAGCTGTTTACCGGCTTTTACACATTTGATTGGTCGAACTTTTTCTTCCAGCTTGTGTTCTGCGCCACTGCCGCAACCATCGTATCCGGCGCCATGGCGGAGCGCACCAAATTCTCCAGCTACTGCATTTACTCCGCTGTGATCTCCGCCGTGGTCTATCCCATTGAGGCGGGCTGGGTCTGGAACGGGCAGGGCTGGCTGGCCCAGCTGGGCTTCATCGATTTTGCCGGTTCCTGCGTGATCCATATGGTGGGCGGCATCTCCGGCCTGATCGGTGCGATTCTGCTGGGACCCCGGATCGGCAAGTACGGAAAGGACGGCAACTCCCGTGCGATTCTTGGACATAATATCCCGATCGCGGCGCTGGGGACGTTTATCCTCTGGTTCTGCTGGTATGGCTTCAACGGCGCCGCAGCCTCCGATCCCGCCCAGCTGGCGCAGATCCTGGGCAACACCACCATCGCCCCGGCGGTGGCTACCGTGGTGTGCATGCTCTTTACCTGGATCAAAAACGGGAAGCCGGACGTGGGTATGTGCCTGAACGCGCCTTTGGCGGGGCTGGTGGGCATCACCGCCGGCTGCGCTGATCTGGATGCCGTGGGCTCCCTCGTGGTGGGCGTGGTCACCGGCGTGCTGGTGGTAGTCGTGGTGGAATTGCTGGATATGAAGCTCCACATCGATGACCCCGTGGGCGCTGTGGCGGTCCATGGCAGCTGCGGTATGGCCGGTACGCTCCTGACCGGCCTGCTGGCCACCGAAGGCGGCCTGCTCTACGGGGGCGGCCTGCGCCAGCTCGGCGTACAGTGCCTGGGGGTCGTGGCGGTCGCGGCCTATACCGGCGTGGTCATGACGATCGTGTTTCAGGTCATCAAGCATACCAACGGACTGAGGGTCACGCCTGAGGAAGAGGTCGCCGGGCTGGATGCTACCGAGCACGGCCTGCCCTCCGCTTATGCAGACTTCTCTCCCAACACCAGTATCACCGCGCTCCCCGCCGCCAACGCCTTCCCCGAGCCTGCGCCCGCCCCGGCTGCGGCGGCGCAAGAGGCCGCTATGGCGGAGGCGGTGCCGGTGCATACCATTACCAGGGGCGCGGCCGGCGGCCGCAAGCTTTCCAACGTGACCATCCTCTGCAACCAGGCCAAGTTTGAGGAGCTCAAGACCGCCCTGAACGGGATCGGCGTCACCGGCATGACGGTCAGCCAGGTCCTGGGCTGCGGGATACAAAAGGGGAAGACCGAATATTACCGCGGGGTCCCGCTGGCGATCAACCTGCTGCCCAAGGTACAGGTGGAGATCGTCGTCTCCAAGGTGCCGGTGGAGCAGGTGGTGAACGCGGCCAGGCAGGCGCTGTATACCGGAAGGATCGGCGACGGAAAGATCTTTGTTTACGATGTGGAGAATGTGATCAAGGTCCGCACCGGTGAAGAGGGATACGACGCCCTGCAGGGTGAGGAATAAACGAAGCACAGTACCCCGGGCTTGCAAACGCCCGGGGTACTGTGCTATAGTGGGAAAAACAGGAGCAGGAGGGCGACGCCATGCAGCCGGAGCTGGAGATCATCACCAAAGAAATTCCCGCAAAGGGGAAGGCCTATATCATCGTTCGCCGCTGCCCGCCGGAGGGCCTGGACGCCGCGCTGCGACGGGGAGCCGCTCAGGCGCTGAGTCAGGGGGCCAGCCTGCTCTATGCCGCGTCCACGGATCCGGAAGCGCCTCTGGAGGCGGGGGAGAAGCGGGGTTACCAGCTGATCTATGAGCACGATATGCTCCGTATGAGCCGGACGCTGACGGAGGAACCGCCGCGGCCGGGGCGGTTGCGCCTGGAGCCGCTGGTACGGGAAAAGGGCGGGACCTGGCTGGCGCTCTATAACGAGGGCTTTTTCAATGTGCCGAATTCCGCCACCTATGATGGGAACGACCTGGAACGTGTGCTCGGCGAAGCGTGCAGCGCCGGGTTCGTCCTGCTGGATGAGGTGCCGGTCGGGGTCTATGAGCTTGGCTTTGCGGAAGAGCAGCCGGAGATCGAGGGGGTGGCCCTGCGCAGGGACTTCCAGGGCCGGGGACTGGGACGTGAGCTCCTGCTGGAGCTGATGGGGATGCTGGCGCGGCAGGGCCATACGGAATGCTGGCTCCGCGTGGCGACCTCCAACCGGAACGCCTGCGCCCTGTATCGCTCTCTGGGATTCGGGCGGGAGAGCGTTCTCTCCCGATGGTTCCAGGTAGTGTCGGAGAGCGATCTGCGCATCGAATAAGCGTGCACGGACAAAGCGGCGCGGCCTTTGGGGCGCGCCGCCGTCCGCTTGTCGCCCACACCATCCGCAGGGGCGCCGGGCAGGGTTTACCCGCAGGGGCAAAAGCGGGGCCCCTGGGGGGGCGCGCCGGAAAGGCCCCTTCTCAGGACGGGCAGAGCGCCTTTTTCGCAAGAAATAGAACCCGGTCCGTCCCGCATCCGTTTGTCTCCGAAGGCCCCGGAGCCTTTTGCGACAGCCTCAAGCGGCGCGGCGGAAGCAGCGCCGCTTGTTTCTGGAACAGGACGCCGGCTTTTTCCTGCAGCCTTGCGGCCATGCGCGGCCCGCGCGCCGCCTCCGCCCTGGAATTTCGGGAAGCGGATGGCAATTGATCATTCGTGCCGCGCGGCGTATGTTCGAAAAAAGTTCCGTCAAGAGCGTTGACAGCAGGCGCGTTTCGTTTTACAATCACTATGTCGATATTCGATATAAGGAGGGCGGGAGATGGCGCGCAAGAAGCTGGAGACGCTGACCGAGCAGATGTATTATGTCCTGCTCTCTCTGCGCGCGGAGCGCCATGGTTACGGGGTGATGCAGGACATTTCGGGGCTGACCGGAGGGCGGGTCAGCGTGGGCGCGGGGACCCTGTACGCCCTGCTGGAGCGTTTTGAAGGAGACGGACTGATCCGCCGGACGCGCACGGAAGAAAAGCGGAAGTATTACCGCCTGACGCCGGAGGGCGAGCGGGCTCTTTTTGCGGAGTACGAGCGCATCTGCCGCCAGGCATCGGATATGGAACGGGTAATGAAGGAGGAAGCGCCGTGAGCGGAGCATGGGGCCTGTTTGCCTACGATGCCCTGGACTATACGGCGGCCCAGCAATGGCTGGACCGGAAGGCCGCGCAGGGCTGGCGGCTGAAGAAGCTGTATTTCGGCCTGCTGGCCCGGTTTGAGCGGGACGAAACGAGTGTGATCCTCTGCTGTGTGGCGCCGCAGGGACGCGTTCAGGGCGAAGAAGCGGAGTCCTGCCGGCTCTGTGCCGGCACGGGCTGGGATTGGGTGGCCGGGGTGCGGGGCATGGACCTCTTTGTATCCCCGCCGGGGGTGTTTCCCCTGCCGTTTCCGAGTGATACGGCCCTGGAACCGGACGGCCTGTTCCGCCGGGTAAGGCGAAGGTGGACGGCGTCCGCCCTGCTCATCCTGAGTCTGTTCGCCCTGCTGGGCTGCGTGCTCTGGGGGACGGGCGGCATGCGCTGGAGCGTCCTGCTGACCTCCGACCGGATGCTGTGCGGCCTGGCTTTTGCGGCGGTGGACGTGGGCCTGCTGGCCGCCGCCGCGCTGTCCCATATCCGCGTTTACATCCGCTGCCGCCGGTCTGTGGCGAAGGGGGACGGCCTGCCCGTCCGCCCTCAGCGGCCGGTCCGCGCCCGCGTCCTGCTGGATTACGCGCTCATGCTCCTGGTATGGCTCACCTGCTTCGGGAGCGCTCTGGCCTGGATCGGCGGAAATTCCCTTCCGGTGGAGCGTCCGGACCGGGAGGAGCTTCGCCGGGAGCCGGTGGTACTGGCCGAGGACCTGAAGATCCGGGACGGCCGGACCAGCAGCCTTTCGGTTCAGGAGGGCGCCTCTTTGCTGGTGTCCTGGCGGCGGACCTGCGAGGTGCTGCGGAAGGACGGAGCCCTGACCGGTCAGGTGAGGTGCGAGGTGTACCGCTGCCGCAGCGTACGCATCGCACGCCTGCTGGCGGGGGCGCTGTACCGGGAGGAACGGGAGGGCCGCACCCGCCATCTGCTGGAACGGCACGGGGCCCTGGAGCTGACGGAGGCGGCGCTGGGGTTTGACCAGGCGTGGACGGGAGACGGCCCGGACGGCTCCTGCCTTCTGCTGCGGCAGGGGACCACGGTGGCGGTCCTGGAAGCGCCTGCCGAACTGACCGAGGCCGACACGCTGGAGAAGCTGTGGACAAGACTGCAATTGGAGGGGAAGGCCGCATGAAGGAAAAAGATGTCTGTCTGCGCTGGTTCCACTATGCGCAGGAGGACGCGAAGGCCGCCCAGGAGGAGTTGGAGGAACGGGCGTCGGAGGGCTGGGAACTGGAGGAGCTGGGGCTCTTTTTCGCCCGGTTCCGCCGCGCCGCCGCTCCCCGCCGCTGCTGGGTGGAGCCGGTGCGCTGGAACAGCATCCGGCGGAAGGAGGAAGAGCGCCGGGCGGACTTCATGCAGCTGTGCGGCGAGGCCGGCTGGGAGCTGCTGGAGGAGGCGGGCGGCCTGTGGTACTTCCGTGCGGCGGGGGAACGCGTCCCCGCTCCCATTCAGACCGACGGGGGCCTGGAGTGGGAGAGCGTATGGAAAAAGGCCCTGTGGGAGCGGGGCTTCAACCTGCTCTATCTGGCCCTTTTCTGGGGCGCCTATTTCCTGGTGAACTTTGTATGGAAGGGCTTTCACCCGTGGGAGATGCTGCTGAGCCGCAGCGCCATGATGCTGATGGGGATCTGGTGCCTTTGGGTGCTGATGGGGGTGTTCCGGGGCGGACACGTGCTGCGCTACCGCAGGCAGTGCCGGCGGGCGGCGGAGGCGGGGGAGCCTTTTCCGGTGCCTTCGCGCCGGCGGGCCCGGCTGCGGGGCTGCTGGGGCGTGGTGCAGGCCCTGCTGCTGGCGCTTCTGCTGTTGACGGCGCTGCTGGGCGCCGGCGAGGAGACGCGCAGCGGCGAATTAGGCGGGCTGATGCGCTATGAGTCGGGGTCCGGCTTCGTGCGTCACACGGAGTATCGGCGCCTTGGAGAAGAGGACTGGCTCTACCTGGACGACTACGACTGCCGGTATGCTTGGCTGGCGGAGGCCATCTGCGCCGACCTGGTGGCGGACGAAGCGGATGAGCGCAAGCTGGATCTCCACTTCCATGCCCCTGTGACGCCGCAGAGCGCCGACCTGGGCTTTGACGCGGCGTGGCGCTACGACGCAGGCGGCCGCGCCGGGCTCATTTTCCGTTCGGGCCGCCGGGTGGTGCGGGCCGAGGCCGCGGGGACGGATTTCACCGATGAGAATGTTCTGGCGCAATTACGGGAAGCCTTTGCTTCGGAGGGAGCTTAACAATGGAAAATCTGCTGTTTATCAATGCCTGTGTGCGGGGGGAGCGGTCCCGCACCCGAAAGCTGGCCCGGCGCTTTTTGGAGGCGTATCAGGCCAAACACCCGGACAATGCGATTACGGAACGTAATTTGTGCGATGAAAGATTACAGCCTCAGTACCCGGAGATCTTGGACGAGCGGGATGCGCTGTGGAACGCCGGACGGTTGGACCAGCCCATGTTCGAACCCGCCCGGCAGTTTGCCGCGGCGGATCGGATCGTGGTCGCCGCCCCGTTCTGGGACCTGTCCTTTCCGGCCATCCTGAAGATTTACCTGGAACGGATCTCGGTCGCCGATATCACCTTCGGCTATGACGAGCGGGGGGCGATGAAGGGCCTGTGCCGGGCCTCCAAGCTGCTGCTGATCACCACCCGGGGCGGTCGTTATGCCGGCACGCCCCTGGAGATGGCCACCCCCACCATGAAGGCCCTGTGCGTCATGTACGGCATCCCGGAGTTCCAGTGCCTGGACGCCGAGGGACTGGACGACGTGCGTCAGGACCGGGCGGCCCTCCTGGCCGCGGCGGAGCGCAGGGCGGACGCCCTGGCGGAGGTGTTTTGAGATGAAGAAGCGTATCCTGCTGCTGACTACCGGCGGCACCATCGCCTCCCTGCCCACGGACCGGGGGCTCTCTCCCGGCCTGAACGGCACGGCCCTGGCGGGGCTGCTCCCCCAGGGGGTGCTGGAGCACTACGCAATCACCGTTCGGGACATCCTGCATCTGGATTCCTCCAACATCCAGCCGGAGGAGTGGCAGACCATTGCACGGCATGTCTATGAAAACAGAACGCAATATGATGGCATTGTGATTACGCATGGTACGGACACAATGGCCTACACGGCTTCTGTGCTCTCCTTTATGCTGCAGGGGATCGGGGTGCCCGTGGTGCTCACCGGCGCCCAGCTGCCCATGACCCACCCCCTTACCGATGGGCTGGACAACCTGCGCACGGCGCTGGCCATGGCGGCCTCGGGCACGGCGGGGGTATTCCTGGCCTTTGACCGGAAGGTGATCCTGGGCTGCCGGGCGGTGAAGACCCGAACGACCGACTTCGACGCCTTTGAGAGCGTCAACGCCCCGCTGGCGGCGACGGTGGATGGGAAGGGTTTGCGGATCCATCGCCAGGCCCTTCCCGTCCCCGCAGGGTCGTGTGCGCTGCGGGACAGGCTCTGCGACAAGGTCTTCCTGATCAAGCTAACCCCAGGCCTGGACCCGGAGATCTTCGATATGCTGCTGCAGATGCATTACCGCGGCATCGTGATCGAGGCGTTCGGCGCGGGCGGGCTGCATTTTGTGCGCCGGGATCTGATCGCCAAGCTCCACGCGGCGGCGCTGGCAGGCATCACGGTGGTGGTGTGCAGCCAGTGCCTTTATGAGCCCAGTGATTTTTCCCTCTACGAGGTGGGTCAGCGGGCCCTGGCCCAGGGGGTCATCCCCGGCCGGGACATGACCACCGAGGCGGCGGTGACCAAGCTCATGTGGGCCCTGGGGCAGACGGCGGAGGCGGCGGAGATCCGGGATTGCTTTGACCGCAGCCTGGCGGGCGAGGTCACGCTGTAGCAAAAGCCCCCGGCCATGCGGCCGGGGGCTTCAGGCTGTCGAAAAAGCCTCGCAGAGTTCGCGCCCGCAGGCGCGAATTCAGTCCAATCCGTTTTCTCCGGCGACATGTACGTCGGAGAAAACACTTCTCGGCCTGCAAGTGTGCGAGTTGTCCGCCGCAGGCGGACAACGAGTGCGCGCAGCAGGCCGCAGCTCCTTCGAAAAAGTGGCAAAGCCACTTTTTCGACCCGCTGGAGCCCCCGGCCCTGCGGCCGGGGGCTTTCTTTACATTTCGCGGCGGCCCTCCAGGGCGCGCATAAGGGTAGCGTCGTCGGCATACTCCAGGTGACTGCCCACGGGGATACCGTAGGCCAGACGGGTCACCTTCACCTGGAAGGGCTTGAGCAGCCGGGAGAGGTACATGGCGGTAGCCTCCCCCTCCGTATCCGGGTTGGTGGCCATAATGACCTCCCGCACGTCCCCGGCGCCGACCCGCGCGAGCAGCTCCTTGACGCGCAGGTCGTCCGGGCCCACATGGTTCATGGGGGAGATGACCCCGTGGAGCACGTGATAGGCGCCGGAATACTCCCGGGAGCGTTCCATGGCGATCACGTCCTTGGGATCGGCCACCACACAGATGGTGCTTTGATCCCGCTTGGCGCTGGCGCAGATGGGACAGGGCCCGTCGCCTTCGGCAAAGTTCTGACACACCGGACAGCAGTGGATGGCGGACTTGGCCTGCCGGATGGCGTCGGCAAAGCCGGCGGCGTCCTCATCGGGCAGGGAGAGCACGAAAAGGGCCAGCCGCTGGGCGCTCTTCCGGCCAATGCCGGGCAGGCGGGCAAACTGCTCCACCAGACGCTCCAGAGCAGGAGGAAAGTATTCCATGCTTATTCCCCCCGCAAGGCGGCGATGGCGGCGGCCGGGTCCGCCGCGCCGTAGACCGCGGAGCCGGCCACCAGAGTATCCGCCCCGGCGGCCACCACACGGGGGGCGGTTTTGGCGTTGACCCCGCCGTCCACCTCCAGGCGGCAGGCGGGG
>NZ_JALFGV010000083.1:0-6631 GCF_022777125.1 Lawsonibacter sp. | reverse complement strand
CTCAGCTTCGCTTTTGCCGCCAAGGCTGCGGCGGTTTCTCCCCTCCTCACGCCTCAGGCCCTGAGCGGAAGCATTCCGCCAGGGCCTGAAGCATGCCCGGGCAAAGAGCCGATGGCCCGCCCCGGAAAAATGCACTCCGTCGAAGGCCGGCTCCACGCCCCGGGCCCCCGCATCGGCAAATCCGACGCCAAGCTTCCGCGCCAGGGAGCGTTTCCGGCAACGGTTCCGCCTTGCCCGCACAGCAATCCCCAAAAATCGAATCCCCCCGCGTTCCCGGCGCCGCCGGGGAATAACGGGCATTCCGGGAAACGAAGCGCTAATCGCCGCTGTGCGGTCGCTCCGCACGGCAGCTGCCGTGCAATTGCGCAAACGGACTGCAAACAGCTTCTGTACGCGACTCAGGCATAGAACCCTTTGAACCTCCAGGCGGCCGGCTTGGCCCTGTGCCCATGCGAATACCTTTGCCCGGCTCCGTTTGCACGACGTTCATTTCCATAATACAATATTTTTGGAATTATTTTGCATTTTTCCTTTTTTCGGGTAAAATTCCCTTGCATATTTCCAGATTTTGTTTTATTATAGTTGCAGTGAACCATAAAAAAGGAGTTATTGTTGTGACTGATATCTATGATATCCTCTCCAGGCTCGGCGTCGTGCGGAAATACCTGGGCAGAGACTACCTGGCTTACAGCATCCGGATCACCCTGCAGAATGAAAATTACTTTTTTCTGGTGACCAAGTGCCTTTATCCTGACGTAGCCAGTCATTTCAATACGAACTGGAAGCGTGTGGAACGGGATATACGCACGGCCGTCAAGGCGGCCTGGAAATCCAACCGGGCCTATCTGGAGGAACTGGCCTGCCGGCCCTTGAACGACCCGCCCAAACCCATTGAATTCATCGATATCATTGTTACCTATCTGATCCGTGAGAAGGCGGCAGCCCCTTGCTGGAAGGCCCGGGCCGAGTAAACCGCCGGGCGCAGGCCGGCGCCTTCGCCTTTTCGGTCCGCGCCCGGCGTTTCAAACGAAACGAGCTGTGCTCCAGGTATCTCCGGGCACAGTCCGTCTCCGTGTTGATCCGCTCTGTTCAGTTCGCTTTGACAACCGTGAGCAGCATTTTGAATGGGGTACGCGCCTGCACCGCATGCGGGATCCCGGCCGGCATGATAATGGCGCTGCCCGCCGGGACCGTATGCGCCGCGCCGCCGATCGTGATCTGCGCCTCGCCGTCTAAAACATAAACCATGGCGTCGCCGGGCGCAGCATGGGTGCTGATGCCTTCTCCCGCATCAAAGGCAAACAACGTCATTCCCACGCCGGGACGCTGGGTCAGGGTGAGGCTGACGACCTTGCCCTTCTCGTAAGCCACCTGCTCTTTCAGCGGCAGAGGCTGCGCACGGTCCAAATTCTTGATGAGCTGTTCCATCTGTTTTCCTCCAACTTTTTTGATTATTGCACGGTAATCTGCAGCAGCTTGAATGCGGGCCCGCCTCCCACCGCGTGCAGCGTGCCCGCCGGCACCGCCATACAGTCGCCGGCCCCGAGCAGGTGGCAAGCGCCGTTAACCCGTAACGGCATCTCCCCCTCCAAAACATAGTAGAAGGTGTCTCCCGGATAGCTCTCCTCGCTGACGCCCTCCTTATCAGCGAAGGCGAGCAGCGTCATTTGGCAATGCTCATTCCGGGAAAGCGCCATGCTCACCACACGGTTCGGCTGGAATGTGACCATACCGGAGAGCTGTTCTGTATGGTTGATGGGAAGATGTTTGAATTGCTGCATGGATTCCGCTCCTTCCATGGGACAAGATTGTTTATAGTATAGCACAAAATCAGAAAAAAACGGTTGCAGCTGCAACCATTTTTTTCTGATTTTTAAACCCATCCTTTTCCGCACAGCGTCTGCGGGATTTGATCCGCTGCACCCGACGGCCTCCCCCGCAGTCGGAACGCTCCACTTTGCTGCGCTTTGGCATTGCAAACGTTTTGGCAGCAAAGCGGCTGGAAAATAACGCAATTTTTATTGCGTCCTGCCGTAATACGCGATATAATATGAAATGTGACAAAATGAGAACGGACTCCGGCACGGAACCATCCCGTTTCGGAGTACCGTTTCTGTGGTTCGCCCTGATTTTTCCGGTCCTTTATAAAATCGCGTCTTCAATCACCTCGCGCAAGTGGATGATTTCCAGCTGCAGCCGGTTGCAAATCTCTACGAAGTGCTGGGCAGTCTCTGTGCTTAAAAACACGTCCGGAATGTATGCAACCTGTTCCTGCTGCTGTTCTACGATTTGATAGGCACACACACCAAAAGCAGTATATACGCCTAAGTCGTGATCATGGAACTCCTCCTGAACCGCCTGATAAGCAACCATGATGGCTTCTCCTCTCTGTGGTTTCTTTTGTTCTGGTCCCTATCTTAGCACAACAGGCACTGGTTGTACGCTTTTGGTGAAAACAGGGCGTTGGTCGATGAATTTGTCATAGTTCGGCCTGCGGCAGCAACAATATCTTGTTGAAAAAGCACACCATATTTTCTATTATATGGAATATCGTGTGTTTTGCTTTGGTGGTTCAATTCCTGCCCTTTCATCAAATCGGGAGGTGTTTTCATGCACATCGCGGTCTGTGACGACAGTGCCTTTGACCGTGAATTGATTGTTGAACTGCTACACATCTATTTCGCACAAAAACCATTTCAATACAAATTGGCCCAATATAACAGCGGCATCAATCTGGTGTGCGACGTAGAGGATGGCTGCTGGTTTGATATCATCTTTCTGGATATCTATATGAACGGCCTGCTCGGCATCGACGCGGCGCACAAGCTTCGCGCCCTTGGTTTTGACGGCGCGATCATTTTTCTGACCGCCTCGGCTGATTTCGCGGTGGACAGCTCTGACGTGGCGGCCGCCGGATACCTGCTCAAGCCCCACAGCTTCGATAAGCTGTGCCGGTGTATGGACCGCGTCCTTCAGGATTTTGATATCTGCACGTACCAGGTACAGCAGCGGATGCGAATCGTCCGTGTACCGTATACCGAGATCACGTTCATAGAGAGCTCCAACTCCAAATGCATCCTCCACCGCAGCGACGGCAGTTGTTACGTCGTCTATAAAAAGCTGGGAAAAATCGAGGCGGAACTCAGCGACAGCCGTTTTCTCCGCTGTCATCAGAGCTATCTGGTCAACATGGACTTTATCGCCCAGGCCGACCGCCAATTTCATTTGACTACCGGCGAGAGCGTATTGATCCGCCAGCGGGATCTGAAATCCATCCGTCAGGCCTATCTGGATTATGTCCAACCGCAGGCGAACCCCAAGCCCATTCCATAACGGCCCTGTTCTGGAAGCCAGCTTATCTCATCTGATCAATAAAACGCCAACCAAAAAGGATGGAGAATTGCTCAAAACGGCAATTCTCCATCCTTTTTCAGATCAGGCTTTCATCGGGCCGCGGCCTTCCGCCGCCGTCTATTCCTCCGTCTCCCCGCCGCCGGGGAGCTCCAGATAGGGTCTGAAGATACGCTCCAACGGCAAAGAGGCCAGCAGCGCGGCCACGGCCGGCAGAACCAGCACCGGGATCCAGAAGGAGAGACACGCCCACGCGGCCGCCGCCGTCAGCAGCCCCAGCAGCAGCGTGGAAGGAAGATGGTTCAGCGCCAGTTTCCAGCAGGTGCCGATCAGTCCTCCCGCGCCGAAGGTGAACCGTGAGAGCACGGGGAAGAGATAGCTGATCATCCCGATGGGCAGAAGCAGCAAAAGCAGATAGGCATAGTAAAGGACCACGCCCGCCTTCCCCGTCAGCGCCAGCCGGTAAAGGAAATTTCCCAGGCCGTACAGCAGAACCGCCGCCGCCAGCACTGCAAGCGAAGTAAGCGCGCCCACCTTGAAATTGAGCCGAAAGGAATGGAAGAAGCGCTGGTAAATGTTCCCTGCCTCCCCGCGGCGCAAGATCTTGACCGCCGCGTCGTACAACGCCGCCGTCGCCGGGCCAAGGGTAACCAGCGGAATGCTGCACAGCGCCCACATCAAACTCAGCATCACCAGGTCCGCCAGCTTGTCCGCGGTCCGGAAAAAGGCGTTCTCCGGGTTGAATATTCTGCCAAACAAATCTGCCGCCTCCTCTCCGCATTACGTCCGACACCGCCTTTATTGTACCCCATTCAGGCCCTCAGGTCAATCACACGCTGTGGGCGCCTGATTTTCACCTTTACAGGCGGCGGCATCTTCGGTATAATATGGTACAAAGGCAGAATACCTGTGGTATTCCAACCGGTTTTGCGGATGGAGCAGGAAAGGAGCGCCAAGCCAATGCCAACTCAGCATGATACCAACGCGCTGGTCCAGGCCCCGGAGAGCAAGCAGCAGCAAGTCTACAAGCTCATCCGGGACGCCATCCTGCGCGATGAATTTCCCGCCGGCACCGTCATGGTGGAACGCAAACTGTGCGATATCTATGGGGTCAGCCGTTCCCCCATCCGAAACGCCCTTCAGCAGCTCACCTTTGAGGGGTTTCTCTCCTACCAGCCCGGCAAGGGTGCGGTCGTGGCGGATTTCTCTCTGGAGGATATCCTGGAGGTCTATGACCTGATCGAGCTGTGCCAGCTCTATGCCGTTCGTCTGTGGGCCGAACGCCCCGACGCATTCGCTCTGGAGACGTTGGGCCGGATCATCCAGCGCAACCGGCAGGCCATCGACAGCGGCGATCCCTATGAGACCTCCGTATGGGACCAGCGCTTCCATGAATTTATTGTGGCAAAGGCCGGCAACCACCGTTTGCAGGGCATCTATGAGCAGCTTCACAACCAGCAGCTGCGCTTTATCGCCCGTTCCCTCCACGACATGACCCTCTCGGAGCGTTCCTGTCAGGAGCACAAGGCGATCTGTGAGCAGCTCGCCGCCGGGGACGCCGCCGCCGCCGAGCAGGCGGTCCGCCGGCATTACGCCTCCCTGCGCCAGTATTACGTCCATCTGCTCATCAGTAAAGACTACCGGGCCTGACCCGACTCCGGCGTGCCCATGGCCAGAGCCGTACGTATCCTGCGGAAAGGGACCTGATCGACATGCGTTACTACTTCGCCCCCATGGAGGGGGTGACCGGCTGGCTCTTTCGCCAGGCCCACTGCCACTGGTTCTCCGGGGTGGACCGGTACTTCATGCCCTTTCTTTCGCCCCGGCAGGAACACGCCTTCACCCGCCGGGAGGCCTCCGATTTCCTGCCTGAGCACAATCGGGGCCTGTACGCCGTACCCCAGCTGCTCACCCGCAGCGCGGATGATTTTCTCTGGGCCGCCGGAGTGCTGGCAGACCTGGGTTATCGGGAGGTCAACCTGAATCTGGGCTGTCCTTCCGGCACGGTGGTGGCCAAGGGAAAGGGCTCGGGCCTTCTGGGGCGGAGGGAGGAATTAGAGCGCCTGCTGGACGGCGTCTATGCCCGTGCCGGCATCCCCGTCTCCATCAAAACCCGGCTCGGCCTGAGGGACCCGGAGGAATTTTTCCCTCTGCTGGAGCTTTTCAACCGCTATCCCGTCTGCGAGCTGATCATCCACCCCAGGGTGCAGAAGGACTTTTACCGGAATCAGCCACGGCTGGACGCCTTTGCCGCCGCACTGGCAAGCTGCCGCGCCCCGGTGTGCTACAATGGGGACCTGGTCACGGCAGCGGACTGCGCCGCCCTGATCCGGCGCTTTCCCGGCGTAACGGCCCTGATGGCGGGCCGGGGGGCCGTGGCCGACCCGGCGCTTTTCTCCAAGGCCCGGGGCGGACCGGGCGCAGACCGCGGGGCGCTGCGCGCCTTCCACGACGAACTCTACGCGGGTTATGCGCAGGCCTTCGGCAGCCGCCGCAACGCCACCCTGCGGATGAAGGAATTCTGGTCCTATCTGCTGGGCCTGTTTCAGGACGGGGCGGGCCAGGCCAAGGCCCTGCGCAAGGCGGCCGACCCGGCCGCCTATGAAGCGGCGGTGAATCATATCTTCCAGTCGCTCCCCCTTCGGGAGGATGCGGCGGTCATCTGGTGAGGGGAACGGTTCGTGTCTTATTGGGTCTATATGCTGCGCTGCCGGGACGGCTCTCTTTATACCGGCAGCACCACCGACGTGGAGCGCCGCTGCGCCCTCCACAACGCGGGAAAGGGCGCCAAATACACCCGCAGCCATGGTCCGGTGGAGGTGGTCTATCGGGAAGCCTGTGCCGACCGGTCCGCGGCGCTGCGCCGGGAGACCGCCATCAAGCGCCTGACCCGGTCGGAAAAACTGGCGCTGTGCCGCTGAGATAGTCCCGCACCAGATAGCCGTAGGTCCCGCTCCCGGAAGGGGCGGAATCCCGCCCGGTGACCCAGGAGAGACGAACCACCGGATCCAGTTCCACCAGGGCGTACTGCTCCACCGCATGGTAGCGTACCCGGCCCATTGCGCCGGGGTCCACTATGGTAACCTCGGCATACTGCCGCGGCGCGCCCGCCGGATCGTCTACCAGATAGCGCGCCGTTGCGCCCAGCGGCAGGACCAGGATGGACAGCAGTACCCACGCACACAGCGGGACCAACGCCGCAGCGGACAGCAGGCGTGGCAGCAGCGGCAGACGGGCGCGCACCAGCAGGACCACTGCCAGTACTGCCAGCGCCCCGCCC